>JAJFLF010000100.1 GCA_021772845.1 Mariprofundus sp. | reverse complement strand
ATGCTGAATCATGGTCAGAGAACGCTACAGCGTCCCCATGCGTGACATGCCGGTTGACCTACGTCCACGGGAGCGACTGGAACAGGTAGGGGAACATGCCCTTTCCAGTGCAGAACTGCTGGCAATCACCATTCGCACCGGCGATGGTGAAATAAATAGCCTCCGCCTGGCCGAAAAACTTCTGCACAAATTTGATGGCCTACCTGGAATCTCCCAGGCCAGAATTACTGAACTGACCTCTCTCAAGGGAATTGGTCGCGTCAAAGCTGTTGAAGTGAAAGCAGCCCTGGAATTGGGTCGCCGGTTGGCGACAACGACACCGGAAGAACGGCCAAAAATTACGTCTCCAGCAGACGCTGCCAATCTCCTAATGCCACAAATGCAGTGGCTAGAGCAAGAACACCTCAGAGTCATTTTGCTTGATACCCGCAATGGCGTATTGAGCACCCCAACCATTTACAAAGGAAGCCTCAATTCTGCAATGGTTCGTGTTGGTGAAATCTTTCGGGTTGGTATCAAAGAAAATGCTGCGGCATTGATCATGGCGCATAATCATCCGTCAGGTGCGCCAAGAAGCGTACTTGTTTAATGTCGCAACGAGCGACTTGGTAAGGAGTTAACCAATGGCTAGGGAGACATGCTCGATGAAGCGAGACCTCAGAAAGTGTGAAGCTCTCCCGACAATGTGGTTAAAGGATTCCCTACAAATCCTGCGAACTGCTAGCCAGAGACTTGCTATGGTTACGAATAGAAATCACTGTTTGAAGCGTCACAGGTTGGAACATCCGCTAATGGTGGGGCAGGATGTAGTTATCGGATACCAGTATTCGGATGGTACTGGTAAGTCTCGCTGGGGCAGGAACGCGGAACTCTACAACAAACCGCAATCTCCGATAACGAGCTTGGCAAAGCGCCGGGTATTGGCGTACAGGTGGAACCTACGGCAAGTTGAAGACGAAACAAGTATGAACTTGGGAACCACATACAGCTCTCCTATGGGGAGTAGGTGTCTGCAACCAATGCTGTATGTGGGGCGGAATCTCCGTAGTAGTCTGAGAGAGGGAAAGCCTCTTACATGGCGAAGGGAGACAGTCAAGTCACAGTGCAAATTGCAAAAGCCAAATACGTATGAGGAGGACGTGTGAACCTACGATGATTACGGAAAAGCAGGCAAAATTAGCCAAACAAGCAAGCCAAAATCCAGAATACCGGTTCAAGAACCTGTACCAACTGATGCACTGGCAGGTCTGGATTGAGGATGCAGCAAAACGAGTCCTGGCACGCCCTGGAAGTTCGACAGCAGGAGTTGACGGCAAAACACGAGACGCCTTTAAGAAGGAGTATGACCGGCATATCGCCACTATCATAAAACAGCTCAAAGACAAATCGTATGAACCGCAACCAGTACGACGAACTTACATCCCGAAAGGAAATGGGCAGAAACGACCATTAGGAATCCTAACCCTATATGACCGCATCGTCCAAGAAGCCCTGAGAATGATGCTTGACCCAATCTTCGAATCAGACTTCCAACATCACTCCTATGGATTTCGGAAAGGACGGCGCACGATGGATGCGATAGCCGTGTTAATGCCACTGTTCAATACAAGCGCAAAGCACTACTACGTGATCGAGGGTGACATCAAAAACTACTTCGACAACGTACAACACAAAAAGTTGATGACACTCATCAAAAAGCGAGTTGGTGACAAGGCGATATTAACGCTCATCTGGCAGTTCCTGAAAGCAGGAGTCATGGAAGGACAACTGTTTGTCAAAACGGAAACGGGAGTGCCCCAAGGCGGCATCGTCTCCCCATTATTTGCGAATATCTATCTCAATGAATTCGACAAATGGGCAGAAGATAGATGGCACAAACGGACCCCATATGAACGGCAATACTATGTGAGAAAACGAGGCAAAGGTAACTATTGCATGACGCGGTACGCCGATGATTTTGTGATAGTTGGCAATGGTCCAATCGCAGAAGTTCGCCAAATTAAGGAAGAAGTCAAGACCTATCTAGCTGAAGAACTCTATCTGGAATTATCGGAAGAAAAGACAAAGATTACCCATATCAATGACGGTTTCAACTTCTTGGGATTTCATATCCAAAGAGCCAAGCCAGAAGGGAAATGGGTCGTACATCTGCGTCCATCCGAGAAAACCACGAACAGAGTGAAAAGAAAGATTAAGGCACTGACAGGCCGGAACTGGACTTGGATGGATGAATACACCAGGCTGACAACCTTGAATGCCATTGTGAGAGGCTGGTGCGAATATTACAAACACATCAGCCTACACAAAGACCTAGAGGAAATTAGCCGGTACACGTGGCATCGTTATCTAGGTTTCCTACTGAAGAAACACAAACATAGCCGAAAGCAACGACTCATCCAAGAAAAGAGCATCACATTCCTGAACAGGACAAGATGGAAAGCTGAGATACAAGAAGGAGAAGAAATTCTCATCGCGTATCAATGGCTACCAACCCCAAAGGAATTACCTAGAAGCAGATACAGAATGAAAGGAAGAGGCGGGTTTCCGCATCCCTACCTGGATATTGAAACTGCTCACCTGGACAATCCTAAATGGGAAGGAAATCCAAGCGAGAGAATCTTTGTAGATACAGTTGGAGCAACCACTCGACGAAGAAATGAACCACTGGGATTTGCAGAGACAAAACTGAGAGTGAAGATGCGTGATGGTTGGAAATGCACTCAATGTGGCAACCCTGACAATCTGAGGGTACATCACAAAAGGGACATGAAAAGCCATGCCATGAAAGACCTCATTACCATTTGCTTGGACTGCCATAAAGCTACACATGGCTATAGAACAAGACTTGATGGAGAGCCGGATGCGATAAAAGTCGCAAGTCCGGTTCGGAGAGAGAAATGGGAGAAATCGCATGTGGCAACACCTGTATGACGCTCCTGTTCCTACTCTACGCGATCCCTCTCCATCGCCGGAAGATATAAGATTGACGCGCAATGTCATTCAGGCTGGAGAGCTACTGGATATGGAACTATTAGATCACATCATCATTGGAAATCAACGATTCGTTTCTCTTAAGGAGCGTAGCTTGGCGTTTGAGTGATTCTGATCTTCCCCACCAACGAACGGAGCACCTTGCCGTAACCAAGCATTCACGAAGCCCAGGCTCAAGCGGAAGCCGTAGCCCAACATCCGCCGTGTTCTGAGCAAAGCGAAGAAAACACAAGAATGCTTGGGCTTGGGCTGACGCGAAAGATGAGCCGGTAAGGGCTTGGTAGAATGCGCTGGTGGAGGTAAAAGGTGCGAGGGAACATGTAAAAGGGAAACCCCTATCTTACTCCAAATGAATAATTCCTGATCAACATTTTGCAACGAAGAATCGGCGTTAGCTTGGTTTAATTGATGATTGTGTGGTGGGGCTTAGATTCTAAACCCCACTCAAAACCATCAACCAAGAACTAGCTTCTGTGAGACAAAAGTCGATATGCCATATTTAATTGCCATTTTGTCTCGTACCTTGCTCCATTCCCCTAAGAAACAACCATCGCTCTTTACTTTAAAGCTATCACGTAAAGCCCATTTAAGAACAATTAAGACTTTCATGACGACCTCGTCGTAAGGTTTTTCTGCTGTTTTGCAAAATGAAAAGTAATCTCCTTCATTCGTCTTATACCTATCTTTAACGCTATAGTAAAAAGTCTCGTGTCCGTTCTCGCCTACTCCGTTGAAGCGCACCATTTCTTGGGTAACAATCGGCGTTTGTGGGTTATCGGACTCATACTGGATAATCCCTTTTTCAAAAGCTTCCTGA
>JAJFLF010000099.1 GCA_021772845.1 Mariprofundus sp. | reverse complement strand
CGGGCAGAGCAAGGCGTCAATTTATTTATGAACAATATGAACAACAGATAGAACAACTGTACGCACAACAACAGTGAAACAGGGAGATGAGAATGGCTTTTTATGATGAGTTGGTTGCAGCAACAGAAGATGCTCGCAATGATCTGTTATCCATTCCTTTTATTCAGATGGGTAGTGCCGGGCAACTCAATCTGGAAAGTTATACAGCTTTCCTGACCGAGGCCTATCATCACGTTAAACATACTACACCTCTGTTAATGGCAACAGGTGGCCGTTTACCCGGCAGACTGGAGTGGCTGCGTGAGGCAGTTGGTGAATATATCGAAGAAGAGATGGGCCATCAGGAATGGATACTCAACGATATTGAAGCCTGCGGCAGTGATAAAGAAGCTGTGCGCAGTGGCCAACCATCTCAAGCCACTGAGTTGATGGTCGCTTATGCCTATGACACTGTATACCGTAACAATCCGATCGGTTTTTTCGGCATGGTATTGGTACTTGAAGGTACCAGCGTAGCTCTTGCCACCCACGCAGCCAGCAACATTCAGCAAGCTCTGGCTTTGCCAAAAGAAGCCTTCTCTTATCTGAATTCACATGGTTCTCTTGATGTAGGTCATGTCGACTTTTATGAAAAGCTGATGAACCGCTTAGACAATGATGATGATAAACAGGCTGTCATTCACTGTGCACGCATGATTTATAAGTTGTATGGCGATATATTTCGTTCTCTACCGTTAATTGCTCTGGAGGGCTAATGGAAATCAAGGATAAACGTATTGTATTAACCGGTGCTGCCGGTGGCATGGGCTCAATCCTCGCTGAAGAGTTGGTTAAACTAGGCGCCAATCTGGCGATGGTGGATGCGAATGCTGATGTACTCACTTCAGTAGCTAACAACTTACCCGGCACACATGCTATAGCCGGCGATCTCTCATCTGCTGCGGGCTGTAGCTCGGTAGCCGATCAATGCCTCGAGAAATTGGGTGGCGTTGATCTGCTCATTAACCTGGCGGGCATCAATAGCTTTGCAGCATTTGAAGATGAAAGCCCGGAAAAAATGGAAGCTATGTTACATGTTAACCTGCTAGCACCGATGTGGTTATCACGTGCGTTTTTACCTGTGATGCAAGAAAACAATGCCGGGCGTATCGTGAATGTCGGTTCTATTTTTGGCTCTATTGGTTTTGCTTATTTCAGCATCTATTCCGCCAGTAAGTTTGGTCTACGCGGTTTTTCCGAAGCACTTCGCCGTGAAGTTGCCGACACCAACATCAAGGTCACCTATATTGCCCCACGTGCAGTAAAAACACCGATGAACTCTGATGCGCTGATGCGCATGGGTGAAGCGACCAAGATGAACATGGATGCGCCTGAAGATGTCGTGAAGAAAATCATCTCAGCTATTAACAATGACCGAAAAGATATCTATTTTGGTTTCCCTGAATCATTTTTTGTTCGCATTAATGTCTTGTTTCCACGCTTGGTAGACAAAGCACTGGCTGCACAAAACCGTATTGCACGCGCTTTTGCCAAGGGCGAAAAGTAAAACGACCACAGACCTACGAATAGCAAGGAGTACAACAATGAAGATAACACAATGGATCATGACAATAATAACTGTAATGGGTTTACTCACTACAACCGCCTATGCCGGTGACCTTGATGAAGCTGTCTTGGAACTGCAACATGAGTGGGCAATCGCCAATTACAAAGTTGCTGACAAAGAGAAAGAAGCCACCTTCAAAGCACTGGTCGACAAAGCTGAAGCACTCAATGCCAAATATTCAGATCGTGCAGAACCTAAAATCTGGGAAGCAATTATTCGTGCCGGTTATGCCGGAGCCATGGGTGGTCTCTCATCGATGACCAAGGCCATGCCGCAGATGGAGAAAGGCCGTGATCTGTTATTCGAAGCTGAAAAAATTAATGCTTCAGCGATGAATGGCGCCGTTTTTACAACGCTGGGAAGCTTCCACTATATGACACCCGGCTGGCCAATAGGCTTCGGCGATGATGATAAAGCACTGGAATATCTGACTGAGGCGCACTCTATCGCACCGGATGATATGGATGCCAACTATTTCATGGCTGATTACTGGATGGAACAGCGCAAATATAAGAAGGCACTCCCTATACTGGAAAAAATAATGGCCCTGCCTGCTGTAGCCAATCGCCCAATATATTCGGAAGGCCGCAGAGCTGAAGCTGCCAAACTGCTGGCCAAGGCCCAGAAAAAATTGCATATCAAAGTCAAGAAAACTGAAAGCGCTAAATAAGCTGACCAGCAAAACAATCATATAAACACAGTCCCTTTCACCACGAAATGTTTGCTTCCCCATTATTTCGCGGTGAAAGAGTCTATGTAATAAAAACGATTCATTATAGAGTCAGCCGATGAAATCCGCTGACAAAAGTTTCTGGTCATATCTATTCTGTTTGTGGCCACTGCTATTTATCTTTCTTCTCGGTCAAACCCTGATGCGATTGAATGGCAATGCTACTGAGCTCGGTGTAACAAGCACCCTCTCTCTGATTGATTCTGCCCTGTTTTTGATTCTATTCTCTGCCGCTGCCTGGTGGACATTTATGCCGCTTCGACAGTGTTTTCAAAAATCAAATGACATTGAACAACACCGAGCTCTGTTCGAAGCCGTTTTATCCGAGTTCCCATGGCGTGCATTAAAGTCCTACTTTATTGTAGGCGGGATTTTCGCCATCTATCTCATCATCATTATTCCATTGGTTGCAGTAATGAATGATCACCTTCTCACCTGGCGCATGTTCATCACACTAGCGCTAAACTTTTCCTTTGCTTCCGCTGTGTTAGCGCCTGCACTTGCAGTAACCCATTCCATCGTATATTCCACACGAATGCGCCTGAACATGTCACGTCAGGGGCTGTTTACCGGCCTGTTATCAGACACTTATTCTCATAAACATATTACTGCATCCACACACAGACCATGGCTTATTTTTCTGGTCACAGGCCTTGTGCCCACGCTTATTTTAGCTCTTTATATCTGGTTAGCCCATGATGGTAATGAGGTAGAAGCAGGCTTCATCCTCTCTCAAGCTATCGTACTATTGAGCATGTCTATAACGGCCAGCCTGGTTCTGGTTTGGCATATTTCACATACGCTTAAAACAGTGACTACAACACTGGAAACAGGCCTCGGGCATCTGGCCAATGGGCAGTTTGAAGGGCGTGTCCCAATTCTGATTGATGATGATTTCGGCGAACTGGCACGTGGTTTAAATACTGCCATGCACGGTCTGCAGGAACGGGAAGACCTAAAAGACTCTTTAGCTTTAGCATCAGAAATTCAACAAGGCCTGTTACCCAAACATGAACCGATCATTCCCTATTACACATTAAAAGGCTTCCAACAAACCTGTTATACGGTTGGTGGTGATTATTACGATTACATCAAACTTGATGATGGTCGTATCTGGCTCATGGTGGCTGATGTATCCGGTAAGGGTTATCCCGCAGCACTGACCATGGCAAACCTCCAAGCCATGTTACGTGGGCTGGCAACACTGAATTGGCCCATTGAAGAAGCCACCAACTATTTGAATGAAGCCTTGTGCGACACCTTAACAGCTGGACGTTTTGTCACCCTGTTCATGGCCAAACTGCAACCGGAATCGCATTCGTTAGTATGGGTTAATGCAGGCCATGTGCCACCTCTGTTGGTAAGCAGCTCTGAATCCGGCGATAGCAATATCAAAGCATTGGAAGCATCGTCCCCACCCTTGGGCTTGATCAAAAACTTGCAATATGAAGTGGTCAGAACTGAATTCAAAGCCGGTGATACATTGCTCGCCTATACTGATGGTGTGACCGAAACGTCCGGCCGCATTGGCAAAGATATGTTTGGTGAGAGCAGACTCAGAAATTGGTTGATCGCCAATGCCGGTGAATCCGTTGAAGAGCTACCTCAGCTACTGCTTAAAGAATTAAATGCATTTGGCCGTACCGATGAAGATGATGATTTGACACTATTGTGTGTTAAACGGGAGAAATAATGTCGAATTCCAGTTTGGATAATCAAAAAAAAGTAACACCGGAATTTAGAACCGAATCCGACTCCATGGGTGAGATGCAGGTACCAGCGAACGCCATGTATGGTGCATCCACAGCGCGCGCTGTAGAAAACTTTCCGGTATCGGATTTACGGTTCTCGCGTGCGTTCATTAAAGCTATTGCCCAGATCAAAATAGCGGCGGCTTCCGTGAATGCTGATTTAGGACGCGTTGAAAAAAGCAAAACAGAACTCATTCGTCAGGCCGCATTAGAAGTTGCGCGGGGGGATTGGGATAACGAATTTGTACTCGATATTTTCCAGACGGGCTCCGGCACTTCAACAAATATGAATGCCAATGAAGTGATCGCTCACCGCTGTGCGCAAATTAATGCCTCTGAACCGGTTCATCCCAATGACCATGTTAATCAAGGACAATCATCCAATGATGTAATCCCGACTGCCATTCATCTCGCTGCCAGTGATCTACTGGTGCATGAATTAATCCCTGCTGCATCTCACCTGCTTGCAGTATTAAAAGAGAAAGCCGCCGCCACAGAGAGTGTCATCAAGATTGGCCGTACCCACTTGATGGATGCCACGCCGGTTACACTAGGGCAGGAGATCTCCGGCTGGGCACGCCAGATTGAGTTGGGCATTCAGCGCCTTGAATCCTGCCTGCCACGTATTACCGAACTGGCACAGGGTGGTACTGCTGTAGGTACTGGCCTGAACACACATCCGGAGTTTGGAGCGCGTATTGCCGCAACGTTATCTGAAGCTTATGGCATTCAATTTATAGAAGCAGAAAATCACTTTGAAGCACAAGCCGCACAAGATGCTGCCGTTGAACTTTCCGGTCAGCTAAAAACGCTGGCTGTATCGCTCATGAAAATTGCCAATGATGTGCGTCTATTAAATATGGGCCCTCGCTGTGGCTTGGGTGAAATCACAGTACCTGCAGTACAACCGGGCAGCTCGATTATGCCGGGTAAAGTGAATCCGGTGATTGCTGAATCGATGGCTCAGGTCTGCGCCCATGTCATGGGTAACGATGCCGCGATTTGTATTGGTGGGAGTACCGGCCTGCTTGAATTGAATGTGATGCTACCGATGATGGCGCATAATTTGCTCGAATCAGAACGTTTATTGGCTAGTGCTATGAACATGTTTGCCGATAAATGTATTCAAGGTATCGAAGCCAACAAGGAGCGTTGTGCAGAACAAATCGAATGGAGTATGAGCATGGTGACATCGCTCGCACCTGTGATCGGTTATGACCGCGCTTCTCAGATTGCCAAACAGGCTGTGAATGAGGGCAAAACAGTGCGCCAGGTGTGTGAAGAAGCTGATCTGTTACCCGCGGATGAACTCGATCGGTTATTAGACCCAACATCCATGTTAGCTCCTAAATAATCGACCTCTCAGTAATCACACACAACACAACCATGACTGACTTCCCACACCACGCCTTCCGTGAATACGATATTCGCGGCATTGCCGGCTCCGACATCACGGAAAGCCTGGCCTACCAATTGGGGCAAGCTTTTGCTGCCATGTTGCCCGCAAATGAAACAAGACCTGTTATCGTGGGCCGTGACGTGCGCTTATCAGGTCCTGCTTTACAAGCAGCACTGATCCGTGGTCTTAATGATGCAGGCAAGCATGTGATGGACATCGGCGTCGTACCGACTCCATTAGCCTATTTTGCTGTGCATCAGTTGCTGGCGGCTGGCAGTGTGCATGTCACAGCCAGTCACAATCCCAGCGAATACAACGGCTTTAAAATGATGATCGGAACATCCAGCCTACATGGTAGTGATATTCAACGCTTAAAAGAGCTTATGCTGCGGGAATACAGCGCAGACAAAACATTGGGCAGTTGCACTACGTTCTCCATCACGGACGAATATAATCAATTTGTGCTCAATGATTGCCCGCTCTCTCGCCCCTTCAAAGTTGTGATTGATGCCGGTAATGGCCCATCCGGTGTTATTGCCGCCCCACTCTATCGTCAGTTGGGTTGTGAAGTGATTGAACTCTATTGTGAACCGGATGGTCGTTTCCCCAACCATCACCCCGACCCCACCATTGCTGAGAACATGATCGATCTCGCCATTACGGTACGTGAACATAAAGCTGATCTCGGTATCGCTTTTGATGGTGATGGCGATCGCATCGGTATTGTTGATGAACATGGCACGATCATTTGGAGCGACATGTTGCTGCTACTATTATCACGCCGCCTGTTGCTGGAGTACCCCGGTGCCACCATCATTTCAGAGATCAAAAGCTCACAAATGTTATACAACGCCATTGAACAAGCCGGCGGAAAGGCAGTGATGTGGCGAACCGGCCACTCCCTGATCAAAGCCAAGATGAAAGAGACCGGTGCCCTGCTAGCAGGAGAGATGTCCGGTCATCTGTTCTTTGCAGATCGCTTTTTCGGTTTTGATGATGCCGCCTATGCCGGTGCCCGCATCATGCAGATGTTGGCAGATACAGGTTCTACATTTACCGAACTGCTTGCTGATGTACCTGTCACTGTCAGCACACCAGAAATTCGTATTCCATGCAGTGACGAAGAGAAGTTTGATGTGGTCAACAGAGCCACTCAATACTTCCAGAATCTTGATTATGACATTATCGACATTGATGGCATGCGTATCCGCTTTGCGGATGGTTGGGGTCTGTTGCGTGCTTCCAACACCCAACCAGCATTGGTCATGCGCTTTGAAGCACCCGACAACAGGCGATTAGAAGAGATGCGTGCACTGATTGAATCATGGCTTCACAGACAACAAATATTTACCGCACTCTGATTTCCCACCCTTAAAGAATTTACAGGTGAATTCTGCTTAGGAAACATATATGCTGCGGCGCCTTAAATTATTATTTATAACATTTGTACATTTTCACAGGAGAACACCACATGGCTTTAAACGTCTATTACGATAAAGATGCTGATCTTTCGATCATCAAAAGTAAAAAAGTAGCAATTATTGGTTACGGTTCACAGGGTCATGCTCATGCATGCAACCTGAACGATTCAGGCGTAGACGTAGTCGTTGGCCTACGTGCCGGTTCTTCATCTATTGCTAAAGCTGAAGGTCATGGGCTGAAAGTAAGCGGCGTTGCTGAAGCAGTTGCTGGCGCTGACATCGTAATGGTACTGACTCCTGATGAGTTCCAGTCTGTATTGTATCGTGATGAGCTTGAGCCAAACCTGAAACAGGGTGCAACACTTGCATTCGCTCACGGTTTTGCGATTCATTATAATCAGGTTGTTCCACGTGCCGATCTTGACGTTGTTATGATTGCACCTAAAGCACCTGGCCACACTGTTCGTTCTGAATTCGAAAGAGGCGGCGGTATTCCGGATCTAATTGCTATCCATCAGGATGCAACAGGTAATGCTAAAGCAGTTTGTCTGTCTTACGCATCAGCTATTGGTGGCGGCCGTACTGGTATCATCGAAACTACATTCCAAGATGAAACTGAAACCGATCTATTCGGTGAACAGGCTGTTCTTTGTGGTGGTGCTGTTGAGCTGGTTAAAGCTGGTTTTGAAACATTGACTGAAGCGGGTTACGCTCCTGAAATGGCATACTTCGAATGCCTGCACGAACTGAAATTAATTGTTGATCTGATGTACGAAGGTGGCATCGCCAACATGAACTACTCGATCTCCAACAATGCAGAGTATGGTGAGTATGTAACCGGCCCTAAAGTGATCAACGAAGAGTCTAAGAAAGCAATGCGTGAATGCCTTGCAAACATCCAGTCTGGTGAATACGCCAAACAGTTCATCCTTGAAGGCGCAACCAACTATGCTTCTATGACTGCAGCACGTCGTAACAACGCAGTTCATCCGATCGAAGTTACCGGTGAAAAGCTTCGCGCTATGATGCCTTGGATCAATAAGATCGTAGATAAATCTAAAAACTGATTCATCGGGGATGAATCGTCCTCAACTCAATAAAAAGGGAGCCCTTTGGCTCCCTTTTCTTATGCGCTCAATACTGATTATTTAGTGCCACGTCACCTTCTCCCGAAAATATTGCATTGCAAAAGCTGGCCCTGACCCCTTATGATAATTGTGTATTATGTCCCCGTAACTTCTGCACGACTTGTTATGACGTATTCCATTTATTTAGGCTTTTCTTCATTAGCAAGCATGTTCATGAATTTTGCAAATCGCCTCTGTCTGGTTTCGGATTTCTTCGCACTTATCAATCCGTACGCGATGACATAACGACTCGATTTATTGAGCGTTTCAAAAAACTCTTTAACATTCGGCTTGCTATCAAGCGCAGCTAGAAAGTCCGAAGGTACTTCCATTTCACTTACAACATAAGCGTTTGCCCAACGACCGTCCGCTTTTGCTGCACGCACATGCACAAGCCCCGATTCCGTCATCCGGTCTTCTTTTATCAAATGTTCAACATGCTCTGTGTTTCTTTTAGACCAATTGCTTCGTGCTGTTCTGGGCGTAATGCGCTGGAGATAGGCTTTGTCATCAATTGATTTCTTAACACCATCAATCCATCCCCAGCGCAGCGACTCAATTACGAGTTCGTTCCAGTTCACGCTCTGAATCCCAGATCCCTTCTTGAAGATTTTGATCAAAAGTTCGCTTTCGCTGGCATGGTTCTCTTGCAGCCACATACTCAGCTCTTTTGATGACTTAAAGGTCATCGTTTTCGGCCCCTCAGGTTTAGCCATAAAATCAATTTCTCCTAGCATAACGCTTGTGAATTAAGGGGACAGCTTGAACTAGCCCTATTTTCACGGACATGTAAATTAGGTGACAGCTAAGGAGCTGTCAGATGAAAGATCGAAAGGTTTATACGAAAGAATTCAAAGAGGAAGCCGTTCGCCTGTTAGATCAGGGTGATAGGCAAGTCACTGAACTGGCTAGAAACCTGGGGATTCGTCGCAATCAATTAT
>JAJFLF010000098.1 GCA_021772845.1 Mariprofundus sp. | reverse complement strand
GGATCGCATTCTGGTTCTGAATAAACGTACCAAGCTGGTCGCTGATCGTGTCATGAAACTGTTGAATGCCACTGACCCATATTCAAAAACCATCATCTTCTGTGAAGATATTGATCATGCAGAGCGTATGCGCAAAGCCATTGTGAATGCGGCAGGTAAGCTGGCAATTGAAAACTCGAAATATGTTATGCGTATTACAGGCGACAGTGTTGAAGGCAAAGCAGAGTTAGACAACTTCATTGATCCGCAAAGCAAATACCCTGTCATTGCCACTACCTCAGAGCTGATGACAACTGGTGTGGATGCAAAAACCTGCAAGCTGATTGTGCTGGATAAAAATATTAACTCCATGACTACCTTTAAGCAGATCATTGGCCGTGGTACGCGTATCGAAGAGGATTATAGTAAATACTATTTCACCATCATGGATTTTAAGAAAGCGACAGAGCTGTTCAGGGATGAAGATTTTGATGGTGAACCCGTGGTGATTTATGAGCCTGGTGATGACGATGATCCAGTTCCGCCAGATCCACCCATCGATGAAGAGGATGGCGATGATGAAGAGAGTGAGGCTCATGAGCCTGAAGGCGTGTACAAAGTTCGTGTGAGTGGCGTAGAGGCTCATATCATTGCTGAACGTATCCAGTATTTAAGTGAAGAGGGCGAGCTCATCACCGAATCATATAAAAACTACTCGCGCAAAAAGATTCGTTCAGAGTTTTCTTCCCTCGATGATTTTCTAAAGGGCTGGAAAGATGCCAAGAAAAAACAGCTTATTATTGATGAGTTGGAAGCACATGGCATTGCCTTTGATCATATTGCTAAAGAAATCGGTGATGGATATGGCGTTTTCGATCTTATTTGTCATATTGCCTACGATCAGCCGCCGCTGACCAGAGCTGAGCGTGTGAACAATGTGAAAAAGCGCAACTACTTTACCAAATATGGTGATCAGGCAAGAGCAGTGCTTACGGCGCTACTGGATAAATATGAGGATGAAGGCATTAAGTCGATAGAGAGTGCAAAAGTACTCAAACTTAATCCCTTCAATGATATGGGAACCCCTGTGGAAATTATTAATGATGTTTTTGGTGGTAAGCAAAATTACGAAAATGCCATCCAAGAATTGGAACAAGAAATTTACGATCTAGATCATTTGAATAGGAAACAATCTGCATGAGCAATGTAAGTGGTGTAATCAAGTCCATTCAGGACATCATGCGTAAAGACGTGGGTGTTGATGGTGATGCGCAACGTATCAGCCAATTGGTATGGATGTTCTTCCTTAAAATCTATGATGATAGAGAAGCAGAACTAGAGCTGATAGAAGACGATTATCGATCACCATTGCCAGAGCATCTGCGCTGGAGAAATTGGGCTTCAGATGCTGAAGGTAAAACGGGAGAAGAGTTATCTGACTTTGTGAACCTGCAACTTTTTCCAACCCTGAAAGAGAAGCTCATTCTTCAGGGCGAAACAGGTAAACGCGCCGTAGTCATCCGAAATCTGTTTGAAGATGCCTACAACTACATGAAATCGGGCACCTTGATGCGACAGGTGATCAATAAAATAAGTGAGATCAATTTTAATAACACAGCCGATCGACACACTTTTGGTAATATCTACGAACAGATTCTGAAAGATCTGCAAAGTGCTGGTAATGCAGGGGAGTTTTATACGCCTCGCGCTGTCACCCAGTTTATCGTCAACCGTGTTGATCCCAAGCTAGCTGAGAAGGTACTCGACCCAGCTTGTGGCACAGGTGGTTTCTTAGCGTGCACTATTGATCATAAACGTAGCAATTATGTAAAAGTATCAGATGATGAAGAAACACTGCAAAAGAGCATTTATGGTGTAGAGAAAAAATCATTGCCGCACATGCTCTGTACTACCAATATGATTTTGCATGGCATCGATACACCCACCCGCATCGAACACAAAAACACATTAAGCCGTCCTTATGTTGATTACACGCCAAAAGAGTCTTTGGACGTGATTATTACCAATCCACCATTTGGCGGCATGGAAGAGGATGGTATTGAAAAGAACTTTCCTTCTCATCTGCGTACCCGTGAAACAGCAGACCTGTTTATGGCACTCATCATTCGCCGCTTAAGGCCAGGTGGTAGAGCAGCCGTGGTATTGCCTGATGGATTCCTCTTTGGTGAAGGTATGAAAACACGCCTTAAAGAGATGTTATTAGAGGAGTGTCACCTGCACACCATCGTGCGCTTGCCCAATGGCGTGTTTAATCCCTACACAGGTATTAAAACAAATATTCTCTTTTTCACCAAAGGCAAAACCACAGATGATATTTGGTACTACGAACACCCATACCCGGAAGGGGTAGTGAGTTACAACAAAACCAAACCGATGCGCTTTGAAGAGTTTCAACCCGATATTGATTGGTGGGGCACAGAGGAAGATGGCTTTGCTTCAAGAGTAGAAAATGAACAGGCGTGGAAAGTAAGCCTGGAAGAGATCAAAACCCGTAACTACAACCTCGATATCAAGAATCCGCATGTCGGTGAACAGATTATTCATGATCCCGATGTGCTGCTAGCAAAATATGCCGAGCAACAGAATGAAATTGGCAGCCTGCGCGATCAGCTCAAAGGTATTCTTTCCGAAGCACTCTCTGATAACGGGAATCGCTGATGCTGGATATCATTACCGATAATCTGGATGTTTGGACGACAGTCGAACTGCCTAAAAAGAGTGGCGGTAGAGGGCGAGGAAAAGCAACGAAGAAATCACCGCATGGGATTCAGAAGCTCCGCGAACTGATTTTGGAACTCGCCGTACGCGGCAAGTTGGTGCCGCAAGATCCAAATGATGAACCTGCCAGTGAACTGCTGAAAAAGGTCTCTGCCGAAAAAACCAAACTGATCAAAAAGCAAAAGCCATTGCCACCCATCGAGCCGGAGGAGTTGCCTTATGAACTGCCACGGAGTTGGGTTTGGACGAGACTTCCAGATATTACCTTTTTTCAAGAAGGACCTGGAATTATGGCAAAAGATTTTAGAGATACAGGAATTCCATTGATCCGTATCGCGGGAATGCACAATGACTTAGTTTCATTAGAAGGGTGCAATTTCCTAGATGAGGATATGTTTAAGAAAAAATGGGCTCACTTCAAATTAGAGTTAGGGGATGTCGTCCTCTCATCGAGCGCCTCTTTGGGTAAGGTTTCTAAAGTAGACGATGAGACGGTCGGTTGCATTGTGTACACTGGGTTAATTCGGTTTCAGCCTTACGCATGCTTACATGCTGACTATTTGATTAGGTTTCTGAATTCCAACGAGTTTTTATCGCAAATTAACAAAAGTAAAACTGGGGCGGCAATAATGCACTTTGGCCCAACACATTTAAAAAGAATGCTTGTCCCACTTGCTCCCCTTGCCGAACAATACCGCATAGTTGCCAAAGTCGATGAGTTGATGGCTTTGTGTGATAAGCTAGAGCATGAGCAGAGCGAAAGCGGAAAGGCGCATCAGGTGCTGGTGCAGGCGCTGCTTTCAACACTCACGCAGGCACAGGATAGCAATGAACTGAATGCCGCCTGGCAACGCATCGCCGAACACTTCGACACCCTATTCACCACCGAAGCGAGCATTGATCAACTCAAGCAAACCATCCTGCAACTGGCAGTCATGGGTAAACTCGTCCCCCAAGACACAACCGACGTACCCGCCAGCGAACTCCTGAAAAAAATCGCCGCCGAAAAGACCAAGTTGGTCAAAGAAAAGAAAATCAAAAAGCAGAAGGCAATGACAGATATTTCTGATGAAGAAATGGTGAATGGGTTGCCGGATAGTTGGTCTTCAGCGCGTCTTGCTAACTTTACAATAGTTGGAACAGGGGCGACACCGTCTCGAGAGAAAATGGATTATTACATCCCAGCTGAGTTCAATTGGGTTTCGAGTGGTGAAACAAGCAATAGCTTTATTTCTGAAACTAAAGAAAAAATATCAGCCCTCGCTCTGAAGGAAACTAATGTAACTGTTTATCCTGTAGGGACTCTAATTGTGGCTATGTATGGGCAAGGAAAGACTCGAGGGCAAGTCACAGAACTACTAATTGAAGCTGGTACAAATCAGGCATGCGCAGCTATTCAGATGATTGAAAATAGCGCATATCATAGGAAATTTCTTAAACTATTTTTCCAGAAAGCTTATGAAGAGTTGAGATCACATGCCGCTGGCGGAGCACAACCAAACTTGAATGTGGGTAAGATATCTAGAACGGTGGTTCCCCTACCTCCATTAAACGAGCAGAAACGCATCGTCGCCAAAGTCGATGAACTTATGGCCATTTGCGATTCATTAAAAGCCCGTCTGAACGAAGCCCAAACCACTCAGGTCCAGCTTGCCGACACAATTGTTGAGCAGGCAGTAGGTTAAGTGATGTCTACCGCTCAGCATAAAATATGGTGTGATGAAGATGAACACTTTCTCTTTGAATATTTCGCAGATTTTAATGAGTGGTTAGAAAGCGATGAGGGGCAGGAAGCCCGTGATGAGCGTGGCGTTGAAAACCTCCCACAGCCAAGCAAGGCTCTGTTCTCAGGTGATAGAGAGGCTTATGACGAGGCATTTCAGGAGTACCGCAAAGATCGTCGCCATGAGGCTCTGAACGAGACATATCTTGTTGATCAGTTTGATGATGACCACTGGTTTCAGCGTAACGTGGTTCACTTTGAGCAGCTTGTTGATTTGATGGAGAAAGGTGAGGTCGTTCCATTTATCGGAGCAGGTGTTTCAGCTTCGGGTGGATTCCCTAGTTGGAAAGATCATCTTCGCCAACAGGGTAAGACTGCCAATATTGATCCGGATCATATTGAAGAGCTTTTGGAAAGTGGCGCTTATGAGGCCGTGCTAAAAGAGATAGAAGATATC
>JAJFLF010000097.1 GCA_021772845.1 Mariprofundus sp. | reverse complement strand
CGTGACTGGTTCTGTAACTTTGCCAGAAGGCACTGAAATGGTAATGCCTGGAGATAACATCTCTATGGATGTTGAATTGATCACACCAATCGCAATGGATAAAGAACTTCGTTTCGCTATCCGCGAAGGTGGTCGTACGGTCGGCGCTGGCGTCGTTACCGACATAACTAAGTAAGGGGGCCGTACGTGGCAACACAAAGTATTCGTATTCGTCTGAAAGCCTTCGATCACCGCATTCTTGATAAGAGCGCGGCAGATATTGTGGCTACAGCAAAACGCACTGGTGCAGAAGTACGTGGACCTATTCCGATTCCTACCCGGATTCGTAAGTTCTGCGTGATCAAATCACCACATAAATATAAGGATTCTCGTGAGCAGTTTGAGATCCGTACGCACAAACGTCTGTTGGATATTGATAAACCAACGCCACAGACGGTTGACGCACTAATGAAACTTGATTTGCCATCCGGTGTGGATGTCGAGATCAAGCTATAATCGGGAGACAATCATGAGTGTTGGATTAATCGCCCGGAAAGCGGGCATGACTCAGATTTTTACAGAAGACGGTTCTGCTGTTGCTGTAACTGTTCTGAATATTGAGCCGTGTACAGTTATTGCACGCCGCAATGCAGACAAAGATGGCTATGATGCTGTTCAAGTCGGCTTCGGAAAAGCTAAGCGCGTAACGTCACGTGCACTGCAGGGTCACTTTGCCAAGCAGGGTCAGGAAGTTACAGGCGGATTGAAAGAGTTCCGTGTTGCAGCTGATGCAGACTATGAATTAGGTCAGAAACTGACTGCTTCAACGTTTGAAGTGGGTCAGAAGATTGATGTGGCTGGTACATCAAAGGGTCGTGGTTTCGCTGGTGTAATGAAACGTTATGACTTTGCTGGTGGTCGTGCTACTCACGGTGCTGAAAAAGTACATCGTCAGATGGGTTCTACTGGTCAATGTCAGTGGCCTGGTCGTGTATTCCCAGGTAAGAAAATGCCGGGTCATTATGGTGACAAGCGCATTACTACTCAGAATCTTGAAGTGGTGCGTGTTGATAAAGAACAGAACCGCATTCTTGTTCGCGGAGCAGTTCCTGGTTCACGTAATGGACTAGTTGAACTTAGCCCTGCAGTGAAGGGAGCGTAATATGTCATCTATCTCTGTTGTAGATCAAAGTAACAAAGAAGTTAGTACACGTGATCTGAATCCAGCTGTATTCGGTTTGGAGTCTGATGACGGTTTTGTACACCGTGTATATGCATCACTGGCATCAGCTCAGCGTGCAGGTACCTCTAAAGTAAAAGATTGTTCAGAAGTATCTGGTGGTGGTAAGAAACCATTCAAGCAGAAAGGTACTGGCCGTGCGCGTCAGGGTACAACCCGTGCTGCACAGATGCGTCATGGTGGTACTCATCATGGACCGCAGGCAAACACTGCTTTCGATTCTCGCATCAATAAGAAAGAGCGTCGCCGTGCAATGTGCTTAGTGCTGTCTGATTGCGTTCGTGCAGGTAAGATCACTGTAGTAAACAAAATCGAATTGGCTGAAGCGAAAACTAAGGGCTTTATTGAAGTGATGTCATCACTTGAAGCAAGCACTGGTTTGGTTGTATTGGGTGAAGCGAATAATAATCTTGAGTTGTCTAGCCGTAATGTGCCAAACACTAAAGTTGTGTTGGACGGGCAGGTTACGATCCACGATCTACTGAAAAGTAAGCGTGTGATTTTGACTGAAGCTGCGGTTGATAAGCTCGAGGAGCGTCTATCATGAGTGCAAACATCAATAATTTTGACATCCTGCGTGAGCCAGTTGTAACTGAAAAGAGCTACGCTGGTACAGGTGAGTCTAACCAGTACACATTCCGTATTGCGCGTGATGCATCCAAGACTGAGGTCAAAGCTGCTGTTGAAGCTGTCTTTGAAGTAAAAGTGGATAAAGTTCAGGTGATCAATATGCCTAGCAAACCAAAGCGTCGCGGTCAGCATGCTGGCACACGTTCTGGTTATCGTAAGGCTGTAGTTCGTTTGGCTGAAGGGCATTCGCTCGAAATGGCTGAAGAGGTATAAACGATGGCATTGAAGGCATTAAAACCAACAACAAACGGCAATCGTGGTCGTATCGGTGTTGTAGCTGAAGGGCTACACAAAGGTGACCCTGAGAAAAGCCTGACCAAAGGACTAACAAGTTCCGGCGGTCGTAACAATAACGGACGCATTACTTCTCACCATCGTGGTGGCGGACACAAGCGTCTTTATCGCATGGTTGATTTCAAGCGTGACAATTACGGCATTGAAGGTAAAGTGTCGCGCGTTGAGTATGATCCCAACCGCACAGCGCATATTGCACTGGTTGTTTTTAACAACGGTGAGAAGCGTTATATCCTAGCTCCACAGGGTTTGCGTGCTGGTGATGTTGTGAGCAGCGGCCCGGATGCAGAAATTCGTCCAGGTAACGCACTGCCATTGGCTAGCATTCGTGTTGGTACACAGGTTCACAATGTTGAAATGAAGCCTGCCAAAGGCGGCCAAATGGCCCGCAGTGCTGGCGCTTCCATTCAATTGATGGGTAAAGAGAATGGTAAAGCTATTCTCAAGATGCCTTCCGGCGAATTTCGTCGTGTTGATCTGCGTTGTCTCGCCACTATTGGTGTGATGAGTAACGCTGATCATTCTAACCGCAAGGTTGGTAAAGCAGGTCGTTCACGCTGGTTGGGTGTTCGTCCAAATGTTCGTGGTGTTGCCATGAATCCAGTAGATCATCCGCATGGTGGTGGTGAAGGCCGCA
>JAJFLF010000096.1 GCA_021772845.1 Mariprofundus sp. | reverse complement strand
TAATTATTCATGTTAGCGACGAAAGCTTTGATGCCGATGTATTAAAAGCTTCCGGTCCTGTTGTTGTTGATTTTTGGGCCCCTTGGTGTGGCCCTTGCAAACAAATCGCGCCGATTCTGGACGAAGTAGCAGGCGAGAAGCAAGGCAAAGTCACTATCGCCAAAATCAACATCGATGATAACCCAAACACTCCAGGTAAATATGGCGTACGCGGCATCCCCACTCTGATGCTATTTAACGACGGCAACGTACAGGGAACCAAAGTGGGAGCAGTCAACAAATCCAAACTCTCAGAGTTCATCGACGAACATTTGGACTAAACGTAACATGATAGATTTAAAAAGGCAGGGTTCATCCCCTGCCTTTTTTTATTGAATTACAAATCAACAAATAAGAGGTCGACAGCGATTAACTCAGTTTCTCCAACCCCTGATACTCTTCCACTTCAACATAGACACATTGCGGATATACCGGCCCGACATCAACCATCACCCAGCTATCGCCTCTTAAACCCAGCTCAATATCGAACACATCACCCACTTCAATCAAATCAAGTACCACCTGCGGCAACAGTACAGGACCAATCTCTTCACCTTGATTCTCAAAATTAAAGTGCAATGCGCCCTCTTCTAAGGCCGACACCCGTGCATGGCCTTCTACAAAACGGGAAAAGCGTTGTGCACGCAATCGCGGTGACACGCCCGTACCTGATCGCACAAAATGGAATAATACCTGCGACACCCGCGCAGTGCGTTCAGAAGAAGGCCCCACATCGGCAAGTATTTCTGTAAAACCGAGATATTCACTCTTATTCAGCCAACTACGACCATGCATGAACTCAACCCAAGCAGTTAATGCTTTAGCATAGGCATGCAATACATCCGAATCACTGGTTTCACGCAAGACAAACCAACCAAGAAAATCACGCAAATGCTCTGGATCAAGTTTATCCAGCCCTAACTGCCCCAGATCACAAGCAGGCTCCACATCACCATCGAGCAGCTTACTCATATGCTCTTCCAGCCCCTGCTCCCATTCAGCATAATCCTCATCATCAGAGAAATCCTGATCTTTAAACAGATCAGAAAAATGGATCAAATACTGAGCCAGCGCCTCAAAACACTGCTCGGCATGGATAAGCACCAGTGAGTCAGCTTCGTTATCCGCGGTCAGCTCACGAACAAAAGCATCCATGCTCTCCTGTAAAATTGGTGAACGACTCATAGAAACATCGATGAAAGAATTGCATTGGTAAACATGCGCCAATTGTTGCCGGAAAAGCATCAAATGGCTATGTTCGCGACCGCTGCAACAATTATGCATGCTTTTCTGGAGACTCATATGATAATCAATGTCACTGCTGTTCGTGTTGGAAACATTCTTGAATGGAACAACGCCTTGTGGCGCATCATGAAAACCCAGCATGTTACTCCGGGTAAAGGTGTGGCTTGTATGCAGCTTGAAATGCGCAATATCGAAGCAGGTACAAAAACCAACAAACGTTTTAACTCTACAGAGAAAGTTGAGCGTGTCGTACTTAGCCAGCGTGAAATGCAATACCTCTACTCTGATGGTGTAGATTATCATTTCATGGACACAGAAACCTATGACCAGATCACTTTGCCAGAAGAGATGCTGGAAAACGCCCTGCCTTACATGCTGCCAGAAACCATGGTTACTGTTGAATTTCACGAAGAGCGCCCGTTAAATGTTAAGCTACCCATGGTTGTTGCACTTGATGTTGTCGAATGTGATGCATCCATCAAAGGCCAGACAGCAACTGGCTCTTACAAACCGGGCAAACTGGAAACTGGCGCATCCATCATGGTTCCTCCGTATCTGGAATCTGGCACTAAAGTGAAAGTAAACACAGAAACCGGCGAATACATGGAACGCGCATAAGCCTTCTTATCTCTCCCCGAGTTCTATGAGAGGAGAAGTAAGTTCAAAGCAGTAAAAGTAATTCAAGTAAAATCAAGGATCACTGCGCAAGAGCAGGCCATGCCCGTATTTATAGAATGATCCCACGAGGATAACTCAACCCGCCTTATAAGATTATTCTTTTCTATTGATGAGTTTGGTCGCCAGATTGCTTAAGTCGCTGGATTTGAACGGTTTATTAATCAACATGGATGTCTCATCATCAACAATCTTGCTGGTTTTCTCTTTTGGAGCATCATAACCCGTAATGAAAATAGCAGGCAGTTCCGAGTTTATTTTCCTCATCTCTAACACGCTGTCTACACCATCCATTCTTGGCATCACAATATCGATAATCACCAGAGAGATTTCATGCTCATGCGCATGAAATTTTTCAAGGGCATCAATTCCATCACTTGCCTGAATGACTGTGTGACCAAAGCTTTCTAACACAGATGCCAATGTCTGCAGCACTTCCACTGCGTCATCGGCCAGCAGAATCGTACCTGTCTGATTTGCATTTGTAATATTGGCTGCCGATCTACTCTCTTCCACTGATGATTGCGTCAATGGCAAGCAAACCTTGAATGTCGACCCCTTGGAAAATGTACTGGAAACCTGAATAGAGCCATTATGGGAGCCAATGATTCCATGCGCAGTAGACAAACCAAGACCTGTTCCTTTATCCACCTCTTTGGTAGTAAAGAATGGTTCAAACACTTTATCAAGATCACTCGAATTGATGCCAGTGCCCGTATCACGAATTTCCAGGCAGCCAATGTTATTACAGTGAACATGACAAACGCCATGGTCGTCACAAGATTCAGGACTGCTTGGGTAGAGCCGTATATCAATGACCTTGCTCTCACACTCACGCACTGCATCACGGGCATTATTGATCAGATTAATAATAGCCTGTTTAATGTGTACCTCATCGGCAAAAACCATCATAGGTTCACTGGAAATATCCAGCTTTAACTCCACATCCTCGGGAACACCGATCTGAGCAGTAGCAACAGCATCTGCCACTAACGACGCGAACATAACATGCTCTTTATCGTGTTGGGATTCACGCGCATAAGCAAGCAACTGCTTAACCAGATGAGATGCATCAAACGAAAGCGTCTGAATATCATCAAGATCCTTCATCACCGCAGCTGGCACACCATGCTTCTGAGATTTCACCTGAGCAACATAAGCTTTGCCAGATACTGCTGCTAAAAGGTTGTTAAAATTATGGGCAACTCCACCTACCAATGTCCCAATAGCCTCAAGCTTCTGAGTTTGTAACAGGGCACTTTCTATCCGCTTCTGTTCAGTCAGATCTGAAAACACGCCAACAAGAAATTTTGGATTACCAAGCTCATCTGGAATGGACCTGACATCAAGTGCCTCAGGATAGAGCTCACCATTTTTACGTTTGTTCCACAGTTCACCTTTCCACTGCCCTTTACTTTTAATCGATGCCCACATGCGTCTGTAAAATTGTGGATCCTGTTTCCCGGACTGCAGTAAATTTGGGTTGTTTCCAATTGCTTCATCATATGAATAACCAGTAACATCGGAAAAAGCCTGATTCACATAAACGATCTCACCATCAGGACGGGTAATGATCACACTTTCGCCAGCACCCTGAAGGGCTTCAGCAAGCATTTCGATCTTCTGCTGATCTTTTTTAAAACGCTGAAGGATTGGCAAATAAACAAAACGGTAAAGGGGGAATATGGACAGCAAAATGAGCAGAAAACCATCTAACAAGGCCTCAACAAACGGAGAGAAGACCCCCAACAACCCGGTCTTCTCGAACACCATCATAATGGTGATTTCTGCGATCAAAATAATGGCTGTTAAGCGGAGAACACAATGACCATAAAAATAATTTGCCTGCCTGCTCATGATCTCTATACCCCAACTACCGCATTAAATTGAACTAACTATTTATCGGTTTACTTAATAAAAACTTTAGAAGCAATAAACATGCCGAAGACTCATCACTCCAAGTAAATAGCGATAATCCAAGCCATCACCCTCACCGTTTCCAAAAGTAAATTCAGATAGAAAGGGCTTGAATCGAAAGAACTACTGCTTTTTCACATCTTCGAAATGCAGTATCCATTCACCAATATCACGGTACACGTGCATGGGATTATATGTTTCACGAGTTCGAAATGGGTTCAACCACAGATCCTTGAAGATAAACTCAAAATGATCGCAGGGCAGCGTTGCGATATGCTCACCCCACTGGGCTGATGCAATAGATACTTGTGAATCATTATCGCCCTCCTGTTTTTGAATAAAGCGGGCATACCGCCGTACAATCCACGGCTGCTCATCAAGCTTGCGTGTGGCGCTATAACTTCTGTAAACAATATCCGGAGAATCAGCTGTAGATGCATTGAATGTACGTAAATGCTCTGTGGTCAGGGAGCGCACTCCATCCAACAGCTTCAAGGGAGATCGTCGACTACATACATAATCCGCCGCAGAGGAACCATGGTGCGGGGTAACCAGCGTGGTAAGCGTTACTACTTTTTCTGCACCATTCAAATGATTGATAAAATATCGAGCATCAAGTCCACCCATCGAATGGGCCAGCAAATGCAGTGGCCCCTCTACACATTCCAACTGCTTCGCCAGTGATCTTGCACGCTGCTCAATACTTCCAACAGTGGGCAGCCGGGGTACAATCACTTTTAAACCCATCTGTTCAAAAATCGCTGGCACACCCTCAAAATACTCAATCCAGAGCAGTTTTCGAAAACCGAACAGCCCGTGAATTAATACAACGGTTGGCTGCTTGTGCATTGGAACATCAGCAACTTCACGCATGCAAGGCGTGCCCAGAAAATCTATTACTATGGCCGAGCATGCACATTAAACAGGCGCTCGTGTTCTTCCAACGCATAGCGATCTGTCATGCCTGCAATGTAATCGGCAATAATTCTGGCCTGTCGTTTTTTTGTCAGTTCATTCGATACTTTGGCTTCAGACATTTCATGCTGCTGGTTTTCAGGCAACATGGACGGATTCTCTATATATACCTCAAAAATTTCACGTAAGACCCGCTCTGCTTTGTTGGCCATACGGGCAACACGGTAATGGCGATACATATTTTTATAGAGAAACTTTTTCATTTCTCCGTTCATCTGTCTGACCGGTTTAGAAAAACCAACCAGAGCAGAACTGGCTGCGCGCACATCGGCAAAACTGGTAATCTCCTGTTCTTGAATGCGGAGACTGGTCTCTTCGATCACATCGACAATAAGGAAATTAATCATATGGCGAACAGTTTCGTTCACCTTCAAACGTTCAATCGCATCAGGAAACTCTTGTTCAACTTCCTCGTAAAAGCGACCAAACAGAGCCAATCCTTTCAGATCATCAATAGATAACATGCCAGCGCGATAACCATCATCGATATCGTGATTATTATAAGCAATCTCATCAGCTAGATTACCAATCTGAGCTTCCAAAGCTGGTTGCTCATGCAGGCGAAAATGACTCAAATCACTATTTTGAGGCGTATCATAAGTTGAATGATGTTTTACAATGCCTTCGCGTGTTTCATAACTCAGATTCAAGCCTGTGAAGGCTGCATATTTATGCTCCAGGCCTTCTACAATCCGCAGTGACTGGCGGTTATGCTCAAAACCACCGTAAGGTTCCATCACGGCATTAAGTGCATCCTGACCGGAATGCCCAAAGGGCGTATGTCCCAAATCATGCGCCAGTGCCACCGCCTCTGCCAAATCCTCATGCAAAGACATGGACCTACAAATCGAGCGGGCAATCTGAGCCACTTCAATCGAATGCGTTAAACGGGTGCGATAGTGATCACCTTCATGATTAACAAACACCTGTGTTTTATATTCCAGACGACGGAACGCAGTAGAGTGAATGATGCGATCACGGTCACGCTGATAAGGATTACGATGTGCTGTTTCCGGTTCATTGTGAACACGCCCGCGCGAATGACAGGTTTTACAGGCATAGGGCGCCAGCGTTGATTCATATGCGTGTTCAATCATTGTCTACCTGCTAAAATAAAGACTTAAGCTGATCGCATCAGAGACAACGCTTCAAGTGCTGCCTGACGAGGATCTACTGCATGAAGAATCGGACGACCAACCACTAAAAAGTCTGAACCACCGGCAATAGCAGAGGCAGGGTCGGCCACGCGCTTCTGATCCTGCACATCCTGACCACCCCAACGAATACCGGGAGTCACCGTGATAAAATCACTGCCACAAGCCGCTTTAATCGCAGCAGCCTCAAACACACTACAGACTACACCATTCAAACCTGCATCCTGCGCCATTTTCGCACGCTCAAGTGCAACGACTTTTGCCTGCTCTTTTGGCATCGTATCACTGGTCAGCACGGTTACGGCAATCAGACTCATATCCGGAAATGCTGCAGCGGATTTAGCAGCAGAAGCCAACATTTCAGGCCCTCCACCGGCATGCACATTGATCATATTCACACCCAGCTCACCTGCACTTTCAACCGCCTGCGCTACAGTATTGGGAATATCATGAAACTTCAGATCAAGAAAAATACGATGCGATCGGTTCAAATCACGTACCAGAGCAGGCCCTTCCGCAACAAACAGGCGCAAGCCCACTTTCAACCAGCCAACTGAATCACCCAGTCTGTCACGCATTTCTAGGGCTGCATAAGCTGTGTTTACATCAAGTGCCACCATCAAACGGTTCAGCATAGCATCTTCCTGATTTGGTGCCCCAATCATAACATTGTCCGACATTAAACTTTCTCCTCAGCTTTAGGATGCAACGTACCCCATGAATGACATTGCGGGCACTGCCATCGCACTTCAACCACTTCGACACCGCACTGCTCACAAACATAGTTCTTAGCTGTTTTGCGCCACTGGCGTGCAAAACCGGCATGTACATCCGATTCTTTTCCCAGCATTGCATTCAAACGCAAGGATTGACGCAAGGAGTGTGGAATAAATGACAGTTCATCACATAAAGATTGCGCTTCTTCAACGCCTCGCATCTGAGCCAATGCTTCAACCCACGCCAGGATTAACTCCGCATCTTTTCCATCCAACCACAACTCAGACAACACATTGATACCACGGCTCTGATAAAATGTTTCATGCTGTAACAACGAAGGAATCACCAATGGAAAATGCTCCCGCGCCTGTTTCCACAGGGTTCGAATACCAGCTTCAGCAACGTCGAGGTCCTGTTGCTGCAAGGCAAGATCAATTTCAACAATTCGCGCTGGTGCGCATGAAACATCAAGTTCAAGTGCTCTAGCCGCATCCGCCTGCGCACCTTCGTAATCACTCTGTTCAAAACGCTGACGCGCCACTTCGGCAAACAGATAAGCACGATGAGAACCGTACGAGATATTTCGCACACGTTCCAGCCGGGATAACAACTCCTCTGCCAACAACCACTCTCTACTCTGTTCGCGAATTCTAAGACTTGCCTCTAAAGCACAGGCATGATCAGACTGAATATTCAATGCTTTCTGATACTGTACAAGGGCCCGATCCAGTAAACCACCGGTTTGAAAATCAATGGCTAGGGCCACATGTGCCTGCAGATGAATATCCTGTGAGAGATCAGGACGCGCTAATAGGTTTTGATGAATACGAACCGCACGACCAATTTCACCGCGCGAGCGAAACATTTCACCGAGTGCCATATAGACATCAGCGGCTTCTGAACGCAACCGCGCTACCTGCACCATCTCCTGCAGCGCACGATCAGGTTCATCAGAGAGCAGATAATTGATACCACGTAACAGTGGTGAAATGCGTTCATCTTCTTCTTTTTTTGGTTCAATTTCTTCTTGAATTGGACGCAACACCAGTGCTACCAACACCACCAGTGCAAAGGCTGTAATCGCCAGTAAGAGTGTATTCATACGTCGTCTTGCAAGGGAATGTTTCTGAGATTATCCACTTCCCGTTGCAACCGCTCATGTTCAGATTTAAGCCAGGCAATCTCTTGTTTGTGTTTACGTCTGGAGAAGGTCAAAGCCAATACACCACCGGCAAAACCAAGCATAAATGCAATAAAAACCGGGATATAAATAGGAATATCAGAACTGCTAACACCAAGAAAATGTACTTGTACAGGCAATAAATTTGCCATGGCAAACATGGTGGCAAAGGAGGTTAGTACAATTACCAACAGGACGTTAATCCAGTTCACCGAGTTAAAACCTTGCATGCGTTTGTTATTCAGCGGGGCTATCCACGCGCTCACGCAACTCTTTACCGGGTTTAAAATGTGGAACCGTTTTAGCTGGGACCATAACGGAATCGCCTGTCTTGGGGTTTCTACCCAAACGTGAATTACGCTGTTTCGTTGTAAAACTACCAAAACCACGCAACTCAACATGATCACCTGTTGCCAATGCATCACCAATCACTGAGAAAATCGTATTCACTACAACTTCAGCTTCGCGGCGGGTGATGCCTTCTTGCTTTTCAGTAATCATTTCTACCAGTTCAGACTTTGTCATTACACTCTCCAAGCATGGCGAGCATAGATACTCCCCGCCAATCCACAAGTCCTACGCAAAAAACGGGCCAATTCGAAGCATTGCTTAATCGCATAGGGTGGAAAGCTATGCTCTCCACCCCGAGCTTACATACTTCTCTTTTATATCAGCCTGTTACAGCTGTTTATCTAAAAACTTACGCTGTAATTCCAAAGCCAGGGCTGATGGTGTTGAATTTGCAGCTGTCTGTTGTGAATAATTGCGTACTGCATCACGTTCTTCATCACGCAATTGCTGACTAATAGACAAACTTACCTGTCTACGTTTGCGATTCACTTCAATAACTTTCGCTTCTACTTCATCACCGACTTTCAAATCAGCATCATCACGCGGTACTTCACGGCGAGCCAAGAAAGCATGTACGCCTTCAGCTACTTCAACAACAGAACCACCCTGATTCAGCTCAATCACTTTACCATTCACACAGTCACCACGCTTTACGCCCGACATAAACACTTCAAACGGATCGCCGGAGAGCTGTTTAATGCCAAGAGAAATACGCTGTTGAGCAACATCAACACCCAATACAACAGCTTCAACTTCCTGGCCCTTTGTATATTCCGGTAAAACATCCGTGCCTTTTTTATCCCATGACAGATTTTCCAGATGAACCAGCCCATCCATACCACCGGCAACTGGAACGAAGAAACCAAAATCAGTTACATTTTTGATTTTACCCGTCACATGTGAACCGATTGGATGCTCAGCCAACCATGACTGCCAAGGGTTTTCACTCACGGCTTTCAGGCTCAAGCGGATACGACGTGCTTCAGCATCGACTTCCAACACAGAAACATCAACCACATCACCTTCTGACAATACACTGGCAGGTTTTACATCATGTTTGATCCAGCTCAGCTCAGAACGGTGAATCATACCTTCAATACCTGGCTCAATTTCTACAACTGCACCAAAATCCAACAAACGACGTACAGTACCTGTCAAACGCATGCCAGTTTCATAATTAACGGCCACATTATCCCAAGGATCTGATTGCAGTGCTTTCATCGATACAGACACTTTTCCAGTTTCTGCATTCAATTTCACAATCTCAACTGTCACACCTTGGCCAACAGCTAACATTTCGGATGGATGTTTAATGCGACGCCATGAAATATCAGATACGTGAAGCAGAGCATCCACACCACCCAGATCAACAAAAGCACCGAAATCAGCCATGCGTTTCACTTCACCCGTAAGTTTATCACCGGCAGCTTTGCCTTCGAAGAAGAGTGCACGCTGGGCATCACGCTCAGCAGCCATTGGTTTTTTACGGGACACAACTACATTTTCAGGCTTGCGACGCGCTTCGAGAACCGCCACCTTACAAGGCTTTCCAACCAGGTCTTCAGCATTAATATGCATATCTGTATCAGCTTCAGAACGCGGCATAAACGCATTCAAACCAGACAGACTGACACGATAACCACCCTTGATTGCAGCTGTAACAACAGCATCAATCGCTTCACCACTTTCAGCAGCAGCAGCAACAGCAGTCCATGCTTCACGCTGTTTTACTTCCAGGACAGATAACTTCACGCCACCGCTGCCACCAGAAGACTGCACCAGCGCATCAATTTCATCTCCAACAGCAGGCATATCCATACCGGCCTGCGCAAATTCAGAGGCAGGAATTGTACCTTCATCTTTAGCAGCAACATCAATAGTAACAGTATCAGCAGTAACGTTAACCACCATACCC
>JAJFLF010000095.1 GCA_021772845.1 Mariprofundus sp. | reverse complement strand
AACGGGATGTAAATGTGCGTATTATTGCAGCCACTAATCGTGATTTGCAAGTTGAAGTGGAACAGGGCCATTTTCGCGAGGATCTGTTTTTCCGACTTAATGTGGTGCCAGTGCATATGCCTGCACTTCGGCAACGCAGTGAAGATATTCCTATGCTGGCCAAAAAAATTATATCGCAATGCAGTGAAGGCAAAGCGCACTTGAGTGATGATTGCTTACCCTATCTATGCAAACTCCCTTTTATGGGGAATGTACGCGAACTGGAGAACCTGATGCAGCGCATGTTGGCACTATCTGATTCCGGAGATCTGGATGTTGCGTTATTGGATGAAATGTATTCAGGTATGCATAGCCATTCATCCGTTTCTTTGACTAGTATGCAGGCACAAAATGATGATCTTGACAGCTTTATGGCAAGCACAGAACAGCAATTGATTGATGAAGCATTGGCTAAAACCGGCGGTAATATTACCAAGGCAGCTGCTGAGTTAGGCATTAGTTTTCGCTCCTTGCGTTATCGTTTGAAAAAACCGTTACAAATAGAGGATGAATCATAAATGGGCATTGAGTTAGTTTTATTATTTGGCATCGCCGGTTTGATTGTAGGCAGTTTTGCCAATGTCTGTGTGCACCGTATCCCTAAAGGAGAATCGATTGCTTTTCCAGGTAGTCATTGCCCGCACTGTAATCATGCCATTGCGCTGTATGATAATATCCCTCTATTCTCATGGTTGATCCTGAAGGGGAAATGCCGGCATTGTAGCCATACTATTTCATGGCGGTATCCCATCATGGAACTGGTCATGGGACTGGGTTCAGCCGGTTTAGCATTTCACTATGGTATCAGCTTGGAACTACTTGCTGCACTCACCCTGTTCTTTTTACTGTGGGTTTTGAGTGCTATTGATCTGGAAACATTTTTACTGCCCAATGTCTTAACCTATCAGGGCATTCTAATCGGTTTAATCTTTTCATATTGGCTGGGTGACTGGCAGTCATCTTTGATTGGTGCAGTGCTTGGCTATGGCGTGTTCTGGCTCGTTGCCAAATTGTTTTTCATGCTGACAGGTCGTGAAGGTATGGGAGCAGGGGATTTTAAACTGCTGGCCATGCTGGGAGCATTCATGGGTTGGCAGGCCCTGCCATTCATAGTGCTTGCTTCTTCTGTCGTTGGAACGATTGCCGGACTTCTTTTTATTGTGTTGGCCAAACGTGGTATGCGAACAGAGATTCCATTTGGTCCGTACTTGGCTTTGGCTGGCATGATCTGGTTTGTTTGGGGCAATGCTATTCTCGATTGGTATATTCAATTTGCCGGATTGAATGGATAAGTCTTAGCCATGAGCATCAAAAGGGTCGGTCTTACAGGCGGCATTGGCAGCGGCAAAAGCAGTGTTGCAAACATCTTTGCAGGGCTCGGTGTGCCTGTATTAGATCTGGATCAAGTTGGACGCGATCTGCTTGCCTCAGGCTCTGATGGTCTGCATCAATTAACGGCTGCTTTTGGAACTGCAATATTAAATGCAGATGGTTCATTGAATAGAGCCCATTTAGCCCATCACTGTTTTGCAGATGCCGCTGAGACGAGCAAGCTGAATAACATTATGCATCCACTTATCAGGCAGGCCGAAGATGAGTGGTTAAAATTACAACAAGGCTGTTATGCGATCATTGAAGCGTCGGTACTGTTAGAATCCGGTGGCGAATCACGTATGGATAAAGTCGTTGTGGTATTGGCTGATATGGAGTTGAGGCGGTCACGGGTATTGGCCCGTGGTGATCGCAACTCAGATCAGTTTGATGCCATCATTGCTCGCCAGTGCACAGACAACACACGTCACAAATATTCCAACCTGACTATCTTAAACAACAGCAACTTCAATGTTTTACAGAAGAAAGTTCTTGAAACACACAAGCTCATACTGGAGCAACTTAACAACTGATTTTCTTGCTGTGGCTGCGTAGATAGGGCATCTAAAAACATCATACATAGCGATGCAAAGCACCGTGCACATCTTTCATCATTCAGGCGATGAGACGTATAATCCGGGCAAAAAAAAGGCCCATCCGTTAGGACAGGCCTTTAGTGTGATTACAAGATTTAACCTCTTGGTGTTCCACGTTTGCGTTCATTCTCTCTAAGTACGCGCTTGCGAAGACGAATCGATTTCGGAGTGATTTCAACCAACTCATCATCAGAGATGAATTCGATAGCGCGCTCCAGGCTTAGATTCAAAGGTGGTACCAGATCAATAGCATCATCTTTACCAGAGGAGCGAACGTTAGTCAGTTTCTTCTCTTTGATCGGGTTCACGGTCATATCAGCATCGCGGTTATTGATACCGATGATCATACCTTCATATACTGTTGCACCGGAACCGATAAACATTCTGCCACGTTCCTGCAGTTTCCACAGGCCGAAAGCAACAGATGAACCGTTTTCCATAGAGATCAACACACCATTGATACGGTTGCTTGGCAGGCTACCAATGAATGGACCATAAGCGTGGAAGATGTGGTGCATAATACCAGTACCACGGGTATCCGTTAGGAATTCTGAGGTATAACCAATCAGGCCACGGGTAGGGCACATGAACTCAACGCGAGTACAGCCATCAGAATTGGTCTCCATGGAGGTCATTTCAGCACCACGTTTACCGAGCTTCTCAATGACAGCACCTTGATATTCCTGTTCTACATCAACAGTTACATGTTCGTAAGGTTCCTGTTTTTTCCCATCAATTTCACGTACGATAACTGTCGGACGTGAAACAGCCATTTCAAAACCTTCACGACGCATGGTTTCAAGCAAGATACCGATATGCAGTTCACCACGGCCGGATATTTTAAATATGTCTGCAGAATCAGTATCTTCAACGCGCATAGCAACGTTGGTACGAATCTCTTTCATCAAACGATCACGAATCTGACGCGTAGTAATAAATTTACCTTCAGTACCAGCCAATGGAGATTTATTGACGTGTAGTTCCATTGAAAGCGTAGGTTCATCCACATGGATAACTGGTAGCGCAATAGGTGTTTCTTTGCATGCAATTGTTTCACCGATATTGGTATGTTCAATACCCGCAATAGCGATAATATCACCAGCTTGAGCTTCTTGAATTTCAATACGGTTCAAACCGAGGAAACCAAGCAGTTTGCTGACTTTAAAATTCTCTTTGCTGGAGTCAGCATGTACAACAGTGATCTCTTCACCTGTTTTAATGCGGCCATTGGCAACACGACCAATTACGATACGGCCAATATACTCATCCCAGTCCAATGTGGTGGCTAGCATCTGCAAAGGTAGCTCAGGATCACCGCTTGGCTCCTGAACATGTTCGATAATGGTATCAAACAAGCAGATCAGGTTGTCAGACTCTTCATTGAGATCCATCATGCCATAACCGTTTTTAGCGGATGCATACACTACAGGGAATTCCAGCTGTTCATCGGTTGCACCAAGGGAAGCAAACAGGTCGAAGGTAAGATCAACCACTGCATCCGGATCAGAGCCTTCGCGGTCAATCTTGTTGATAACAACAATAGGTTTCAACCCCAAAGCCAGAGCTTTAGATGTTACAAATTTAGTCTGTGGCATCGGGCCTTCACGGGCATCAACCAGCAGTACTACGCCATCAACCATGTTCAATACACGTTCAACTTCGCCGCCGAAATCGGCATGGCCAGGAGTGTCGATAATGTTGATGTGCGTATCGCCATAACGAATAGCAGTATTTTTCGCAGTAATGGTAATGCCACGCTCTTTTTCAAGATCGTTGGAATCCATAACGCAGGTTTCCAGATCAGTACGAAGACTGTCCATCGTGCCAGACTGCTTCAGCAGTTCATCAACCAGTGTAGTTTTGCCATGGTCAACGTGGGCGATGATGGCGATATTACGTAATTTGCGTGACATATATAATAACCTCTAATTCTAAGTGGCGCGCATAATAACGTTTCACCACTCATATGGAAGTAATATGATTGAAACACACAGGTATTTGTGAGTTTATTTACGTTATTTGAGCATATCATTTGCCTTGCGAATGCACGAAGGGGAAAAAAAGGCTTAGTGTGACCGGAGGATTGCCTGTGATGCACAGTTCGAGATCCGATCTTTTTTTGGTTTAAGCTCTTCTTTTTTGAAGCTTTTTACTTGGATGGAACAGTAAGGATTTCACAACCGGTTTCGGTGACAACAAGGGTATGTTCAAACTGGGCTGAAAGTGATTTATCACGCGTTACTACGGTCCATTTATCACCAAGCAGTTTTACCGAAGCTTTACCGATATTCACCATCGGTTCGATGGTAAACACCATGCCCTTTTTAAGTGTCATGCCGGTATCCGGTTTACCGTAATGCAGTACTTGAGGATCTTCATGAAATACACGGCCAATGCCGTGTCCACAGTACTCACGCACAACCGACATGCGTTCGCC
>JAJFLF010000094.1 GCA_021772845.1 Mariprofundus sp. | reverse complement strand
AATCATCGGCTATGCTACCTGCCCAGATCATAAGTAGAGGTATAACATCACTCAATAGGAGGAGGTGACCATGACTATAAAAACAGGCGTTGTATCGATGCTCACGGTTCTTATCCCCCTGCTATTAAGCGGCTGCGCTTCAAATGAGAGACAAGTGAACTATAAGGCTATTGGTGAAGATGCCTGTCGCGACCACGGTGGCCTTCTGCTTGTTGATAAAGCGGGCGAATCTGCGGTTTACACCTGCAAATCCGGCATGACCTACAAACTGAAAGAACCTGATCGTCTGGTCTTTTAACAGCCCGTCTTTTAACAAACCCTGATTAAAATGAAGAGTCTGGCTGACGCAGGAATTCTAACTCTTCCTGGCTTGACTGCCTGCCTAGTACGGCGTTGCGATGGGGATAACGACCAAAACGATCAATAATAATTTTGTGTTTAAGTTCAAATTCCAGATTAAACTCCACCCCGGGCTGATCAAACAGTTTGACTGCCTGCGTATGAATCGCCATCGACTCACTATGCATATAGGGCATATAAAAGAAGGCTTTTTCCGGTGCTTCTAATTACTGATCGGCTCCGATTCGCACCGCTTCCTGTGCGAGGACCAGCGCCATGCCATCCCAGGCGAATGCTTCAGGTTTGTTCCGATACAAATTGCGTGAGAATTGATCGAGCACAATGATTTCAGCCAGGCGCCCCATGCCTGATTCGCGCCAGTCATAGAGCTTTCCGGCAATAGCATCCTGATGAAGTTCACCAAAACTCTGTTTGATATGCTGATCAAGATTCAGATCTTTCATCCACCACTGGCGTGGTTCAAGTTCTACAAACCAGAATTCGAGTACTTCCTGATAACTAGCAGGGGTCATGCAAACTCAGGTAGAATGTCAGCCGGAAATACAGGGCCATCGACACAAACACGACGATATTTATCTTCACCATCTTCCACAGTTTTAACTACGCAGCCGGCACAGCCACCGATGGCGCATGCCATGTGCTCTTCCAGACTTAAGAAGGTAGGCAGATCAAACTGACGTCCTACATCGGCAACGGCATGCAACATCGGATGTGGACCACAGGATAGCAGTACACAACGTGCGCGCTCTTCTTCACTCAGGGCTGCCAGGTAATCACGGGCCAGATGTGGCACATGGCCCTCGTAACAACCGTACAGACCTGCATTGGACGCGAGGCGACATGCGATGCCGCGCTCTTCTAACGACGTGATGGATAAAATAGCATTTCCGGAAATGCCAGGCAGCAGTGTGGCTGATGGTTTCAGGGCAAACGGGAATTCGACTTCGGAACCTGCAAACACAACACAGTCGGCTTTACCATTTGATTGGTTGGATGAAGAGATCTGGTCTGCTGCAAAAATCATCGGTGGAATACCGACACCACCACCAATAAGAATGTACCGTTTAGAGGTGTCAGACAGGTCAAATGGAACACCGATTGGACCTAGCATGGCGATGGACTCACCAACCTTTCGTTCTGATAGCAGATGTGTGCCTTCACCAATGGCTTTATACAGCAGGTCTACCGTACCTTTTTCAGGGTTGGTCAACATGATCGAAATAGGGCGGCGCAAGGCGCGTTCGGGTGAAACACGCAGATGTACAAACTGACCGGGTTTAGCATTGGCGGCGGTTTTAGGTGCGCGCACACGCATGATAAACTGATCACCGGGATGGGTGATGTGCGCTAGTACCTCAGCCTGTTCTTCAAAAACCGTATTGCGTTGTTCGTTAGCCATTGACGCTTCCTTCTGCGAACACAACACGTCCGGCTTTAAGAGTGTGGCTTACTTGCCCGGTCATCTCGCGGCCATGCCAAGGAGTATTTTTACCTTTTGAAACCATCGCTTCACGATCGACTATCCATGTGGCTTCAGCATTAAAAATGGCGATGTCAGCCTCAGCACCAATGCTCAGTGTGCCTGCATCAAGATTGAGCAGTCTGGCCGGATTAGATGTCATTTTGGCAATCAGATCAGACATCGATAACACATCGTTACGTACCAGATCGAGTGAGACAGGTAACATTGTTTCAAGACCGACAATACCGAATGCGGCACAGGAGAGACCACAGCGTTTATCATCTTCATGGTGTGGAGCATGATCGGTCGCGATCACTTCGATGGTGCCATCACGCAATCCTTCGATCACAGCCAGCCGATCTGCTTCAGTACGTAGTGGCGGACTCATCTTGGCATCGGCATTAAAACCAATGACCTCTTCTTCAGTTAGGGCGAAATGGTGAGGGGCGGCTTCTGTACTTACTTTAAGCCCTTCTGCGCGCGCAGCGCGTACAAGCTCAACCCCACCAAGCGATGAGATATGAGCGACGTGATAACGGGCATCAGTACGGCGGGTGAGCATGATATCGCGGGCGATCATGGAGTCTTCGCCTTCAACCGGCATGCCTGTGACACCCAGCTGAGTGGAGATCCAGCCTTCGTTGATACAGCCGCCAGCGGTCAGTTGTTTTTCTTCGGCATGTTGAATGATCATAAAGTCAAAACTGGATGAATATTCCAGAGCTTTGCGCATCACACCTGCATGCCAGATCGGCATGCCATCATCGGAGAATGCTACGCAACCGGAACGTGAGAGTTCGCGCATTTCGGTGAGCTCTTTGCCCTCGAGGTTTTTGGTGACAGCACCAATCGGTAGCACATTACACAGATCTACCTGGTTGGAACGTTCGATGATCTGGCGAGCAATGCCAGCATGATCAATATGTGGCCCGGTGTTGGGCATACAGCACATGGTGGTTACACCACCGGCGACCGCAGCACGGGAACCCGACTCAATATCTTCTTTCCATTCCTGACCGGGTTCACGCAGATGCACATGCATGTCAATCAGGCCCGGGCAGACGATGCTTCCTGATGCATCAATGGTTGATTCAGCAGAACCATCAAATGATCCGAGACCCGCAATGCGTCCATCTTCAATCCATACATCACATATCCCATCAATTGCATTGGCCGGATCAATCACGTGGCCACCTTTAATTAGCAATGAAATGCTCATAACCATAACCCTTCCTTAGATTTCATCGCATCCTCTTCCATTTCACGTTTTGTTCGGCGGTTGCGTTTGGGTCTTTGTTCATCATGGTCGTCACCGCCACACATAGCAGCCAATACGGCCATGCGTACAGCGACACCGTGTTCAACCTGACTTAAAATGTGGCTGTTGACCGAGTCGGCCACATCGGTGGCAATTTCCACGCCACGATTCATGGGGCCTGGATGCAAAACCAGCGTATCACTGCCAGCCAGGTTCAGACGTTTACGGTTCAGGCCATAAGCCTCGTGGTATTCACGAATAGAGG
>JAJFLF010000093.1 GCA_021772845.1 Mariprofundus sp. | reverse complement strand
ATGTTCGGGATCATCAGGAGAAGCCCCTGCGATGAGGTGAAGGTGGTGGTTAGAGCGCCTGTTTGCAACGCACCATGTGCAGTGCCGGCAGCTCCGCCTTCAGATTGCAGTTCGATAACCTCTGGAACCTGGCCCCACACGTTTGTTTGGCCCTGTGCAGACCACTGGTCACACAGCTCGGACATGTCGGAAGAGGGGGTGATCGGGTAGATCGAACAGATCTCATTGACCCGATACGCGATATGGGCGACACCAGTGCCACCATCAAAAGTAATTTGTTTGGTTTTGTTCGTATCTGTCATCGTATTTATTCCTTAACCATTTCAATGGCGTGGCATGGGCACTGTTCAAAGCAGGAGGCGCAACCGGTGCATTTATCGTAGTCATAGAGATAACGCTTACCTTTACCTAATTTGATGATGGCATCTTCAGGGCAGGAGCCGTAACAACCATCACATTCGAAACAGTTACCACATGAGAGACAGCGTTTGGCTTCAAACAGGGCCTCTTTTTCACTATAACCCTGCAGAATTTCTTCAAATCCACCAAGGCGGTTTTCCGGGGAGAGTTCTCCCTGGGTGCGTTTTGGTGCTTCGGTGCTGTACCATAGTTGTAATTTATCATGCTCAACAATCGGGTGCTTGGCGGCGGGTTTATACAGATCTCCACGCAGCCATGCATTAATATGACGGGCTGCTTTTTTACCATGCCCGGTTGCAATGGTGACCGAGCGTTCGCTTGGCACCATATCACCACCGGCGAATACGCCCTCGGCACCGGTCATCATATTCGGACCAACAACGACAGTGCCATCCCAGTTGAATTCGATGCCCTCAACCTTTTTCAGGAAGCCTGTATCGGTATCCTGTCCTACGGCCATGATCAGTGCATCGGTCTCCAGAGTTTCTGTTTTGCCGGTGGGTTGCGGTCGACCATTTTCATCGAGCTCCATCACCTCAACCGTCATGGTAGTGCAGTCGATCTCTTTGATGGTGCGTAACCAGTTGATCTTCACTCCCTCTTCAATGGCTTCTTCGGCCTCAAAATCATGGGCAGGCATGCTGGCACGATCGCGGCGATAGATGATTACAGCCTCTTCAGCGCCAAGACGTTTGGCGGTACGCGCTGCATCCATAGCAGTATTACCACCACCATAAATAGCTACGCGGCGACCCAATTGCAGGTCTTCACCATGTTCAACACTTTTCAGAAAGCTCACTGCATCCATCATTTTGCGAGCGTCACGGCTCGGGATCTCTATGTTCTTGCTCAGGTGGGCGCCGACTGCGACAAATACAGCATCAAAACCGCCTTCAGTTTTGGCTGCTTCGATATCGTCCACTCGGCAGTCGAGTACGATCTTGGCACCCATATCGACAACGCGCTGGATCTCACGGTTTAACTCATCGCGTGGCATACGGTAGGCCGGAATGCCGAAATGGATCATGCCTCCGGCAAAAGGTCCTGCTTCGCGGATCTCTACTTCATGACCAAGGCGAATCAGATGATAGGCAGCGGAGAGACCAGATGGGCCCGCACCAACAATCAATACACGTTTACCACCTTTTGGAGCAGTGAACTTGGGTTTCCAACCTTTTTCCATCGCAAGATCGCCGAGGAAACGCTCGACGGCATGAATACTTACTGTGTCATCTGTATGGTTGCGATTACAGGAGGTTTCACAGGGGTGATAACAGACACGGCCATGAATGGCGGGGAATGGATTGTTTTCCAGTAACTTCTGCCAGGCCGCTTCATACTCACCATCCTGTGCCAATGCCAGCCAGGCTTGAATGTCTTCGCCGGCAGGGCAGGCATCATTACTGGTGGTAAGAAGTCCATATAGACAGGTTTACGCAGGCGATGTGCTCCGGTTCCCGTGTCATGTTGGGTAAGGTCCAGGCTGCCTGTCATGTATTTTTTCGAGGTCATAGATTCACTCTCTTAAGTCAAATTATATTCCGGAAGATAACGCACTATAGGTGCAAAGGTGAGCGAAAGCGATAAAAATTTAGGGTTATTTAGACTTGATTTTTTGTAATTATTCAACACCCAAATCAAAAGAGTCTGTAGCTGTTTAAATTGTCTGGAGTGCCGGCTGAATCTCTTATTGCAGGGGATGAAAACGCATGCGGTTATTCAGGAAAAACTCATAGCGTTGGCGTGGCAGTTCAAATGGAGCAGCAGCATTGATGGCACGTATAAGCGATGCATCCATAGCAGCATTGCCAGAGCTTTCCAATACACGCACAGATGCAATATCACCGGTTGGTAATAACTTCATCTCTACCAGCGGGTCATTGAACTTGGCTGTACTGGCTGCAACTTTCCAGTGTCGTTGCACAGAAGCTGTGATCAGGGCGATGTAACGCTCTTTTTCACTGCTTGATAACTGTTTGCCGGCAACATCGGCTTTCTCAGGACGTGATGTGCTGGCTTTTTTCACCGGGGCACTCTTTCGGTTGCTGCTCGATATGACGGGTGCAAATGGGTCAAAATCAGGATCAAGTTCGGCAGCGGTGGCTTTTTTTAGACCCTTTTTAGCAGTTGCTTTGGGGGCAGGTACTTTGACTTTCGCTTTTGCCTTGGTTTTTACCTTCGGCTTTTTCTTCTTCTTTGGCTTGGTTTTGACTGGTTTGCGTTTGGCCGGTTTGGGTTTTGCCTGTTGTTCGAGTCTGGCAAGATCTTTAGCGGAGATCATCATCACTTCGATGCGTTTCAGCGGTTC
>JAJFLF010000092.1 GCA_021772845.1 Mariprofundus sp. | reverse complement strand
ATGCTTCCAGATAGAAGTGGGCGTAACCACGATGGCGCTCTAAGGCCGGGATGAAGAAATAGCGTTCACCCTGGGCAACGGCCTCATCAAACTGCTCAGGTGCAGCTTTCATCAGAGCATCAAAATATTGCGCAGTGGCTTCCGGATTTTCATGCGATGGGTTGAGATCAGCCATTATGCGCCAGTAACCCTTACCGTTCCTCATTTCTGTCCAGCTCAGATGAATGTGTACTGAGGGTGCGAGCGGATGGCAGGGGTGAATGATGGTGGAAATGGCCGTGGCCGAAGCGAGCTGTTTGGCCGGATTGTCATCATAATGTACTTGCGAGACATTTACCGAACCGCGTCCAATCATTGCACCATCAGCGGTTTCATAACGAATGCCGCCACCGTGAGTACCGTTATCACGCAGCCATTCAACGGCCTTGAATGTTTGCTCAGTTCCCAGATCACGAGATAAGGCTTCTAAACCTTGTGTAAAACGAAGCTGTAGGGCGCTGACCAGTGTCTGGGCCTGTACTGATTTGCCTGAAGTGGCGGGGATGCGTTGCGCGGTGGTTTGCTGTGTCATGTTCAACCTCGTAGTGGCTTTGATGGAGATGAACTATGCGTAGCAAAGGCTTCTGGTTCAATGCTTGATTACATTTGCTTGAAATGATGTCTGCATGGCTGTTCTTTCTTTGTAACTTGGTTAGACTGCCGCTCCCGCAGCGGAATGCTGTGTGGTTAACAATGAGTTAGAATAGGGGAACCTTAGATGCCAGTTCAACGTACACTATCAATTATTAAACCAGATGCAGTCGCTAAAAATGTCATCGGCGACATTATTCGTCGCTTTGAAGAAAACGGTCTTTCAGTGATCGGTACTAATTTGACACATCTGTCTGCTGAAGAAGCAGGTCGTTTTTATGAAGTTCATGCTGAACGCCCATTTTTCCCAGCCTTGTGTGAATTCATGAGTTCTGGCCCAGTTTTGGCCATGGTGTTAGAAGGTAAAAACGCTGTCACATTGAACCGTCAGTTGATGGGCGCAACCAATCCGAAAGAAGCAGAAGCCGGTACTATCCGCGCTGACCATGCTGATTCTATTGATGCGAATGCCGTTCATGGTTCTGATTCAGCAGAAAATGCTGCGATTGAAATTGGCTTCTTCTTTTCTGGTCTGGACCTGCACAGCCGTTAAATAATGACAGATAAAGCTTTGGACTCAAACACTACTAAAACAGACGAACAGGCTTCTGTAATACAGACATCCGTACAACAGGATTCTGAGCAGATGAGGGTTCGCCGGGAAAAGCTGGGCCGCATCCGTGATGCAGGTCAGGCTTACCCGAATACTTGGCGTACAGATCATTCTACTGCCGATATCCACTCTAAACATGCTGAGCATGATACCGACCAACTGGCTGAGCTCGCTCAATCGGTACGCGTTGCTGGCCGCATTATGGCCCATCGTGTGATGGGTAAATCCAGTTTTATTAAAATTCAGGATGGTTCGGATCAGATCCAGCTGTTTTTGAATCGTGAAGAGATTGGCGGTGCAGAGATTTATAATCCGACTAAAAAGTGGGATTTGGGTGATATCGTTGGTGCTGAAGGTGTGGTTTTCCGTACCAAAACCGGCGAACTATCCGTACGTGCCTCATCGATTGAAATGGTGAGCAAGTGTTTACGTCCATTGCCTGAAAAATGGCATGGCCTGACTGATATCGAAACACGATATCGTCAGCGCTATGTTGATCTGATGGTAACACCGGAATCGCGTCAGACATTTAAGACGCGTTCTAAAATTATCTCTTTGCTGCGCAATGGTTTGGAATTGCGTGACTTTATCGAAGTAGAAACACCAATGCTGCAATCGCAGCCCGGTGGTGCTGCTGCACGTCCATTTACAACGCACCATAATGCTCTGGATATGGAACTGTTTCTGCGTATTGCGCCGGAGCTCTATCTGAAACGTTTGCTGGTGGGTGGTTTTGAGCGCGTGTTTGAAATTAACCGCAACTTCCGTAATGAAGGTCTGGATGCAACACATAATCCGGAATTCACCATGGTTGAGTTTTATCAGTCATATGCTGATTTCACCGATGCGATGGATACCACTGAAGCCTTGATTCGTGATATTGCGGCTGGGCTCGGTATGACAGAAGCAGAATGGGAAGGCGTCAATATTGATCTGACACAACCGTTTAAACGCCTGCGCATGGATGAATCTGTATTCGAAAAGCGCCCTGATTTACGAGGGCACGCTAATGATAAAGCACTGTTGGCTACCGTTTGTTTGCAGGAAATTCCAGACATCAAACCATTGATTACCTGGAAAGCCGGACACTATCTGCTGGCTCTGTTTGAAGAACTGGTTGAACCTGAGTTGGCGCAGCCAACCTTTATCACCCATTATCCTGTTGATGTATCGCCATTGGCGCGCCGGAATAATGAGGAAGAGTCAGTGGCAGATCGTTTTGAACTGTTTATTGCCGGATGTGAAATTGCCAACGGTTTTTCCGAATTGAATGATCCGGATGACCAGCGAGGTCGTTTTGTAGCTCAGGCTCAGGCTAAAGCTGCCGGTGATGCAGAAGCGAGTGGTGTGGATGAAGATTATTTGCGTGCATTGGAATTTGGCATGCCTCCTGCTGCGGGTGTCGGCATTGGTGTAGATAGATTGGTGATGATGTTGACAGGACAACACTC
>JAJFLF010000091.1 GCA_021772845.1 Mariprofundus sp. | reverse complement strand
CTTAATTGAGAAGGTGAATTTCATCCACGCGAGCATGAGATAGGCGCATAGCGCAACCATGACCTGAGTGATAACCGCATTCATGCTTACGCCTAGGAAGCTCTTAATCTTCAGGTTCTGCTTGATCCATTTGAAGAACAGTTCGACCTGCCAGCGCTGTTTGTAGATGGCAGCAATGGTATTAGCTGACCAGCGAAAATGATTGGTGATAAAGGTGAATTCTCTTCCTGTTTCGGTATCTCTATATACGACTTTGCGTATAGGTTTAAGGCCACGCTTTATGTTTGTCTTACTGTTATATCGGATGGTTTCATCTGAAATAATGCCACTATCTTTGCGTACTGCATGTCTCTTTATTACATCATAAAGAGCATTGCCCCGAATGCGAGTGACAAAGAATATTCCCTTATCTGACAACGAATTATGCCATGTGTAGTCATTATACCCCTTGTCGAAAACCACCACCGAGCCTTTGGGAAAATCAAATAACCGCGCCTGACTCATCTCTGATTCCTTGCCGATAGTCACTGAGGCAAAAGCTGGGATAAGACCATCGTGATCTAGTCCAAGATGAAGTTTAAAAGCCGCCTTTTTATTGTTGTAGTTGGCCCATGGAAATATCTCCATCGCCACGTTGAACAAGGAACCATCGATAGAGAACAGCTTCCCCTTGAAGCGGAATGGGTGCTTGTCGCCCTTGCCATTACAGCGCTCATACAGGCAGGAAAACAGATCACAGTAGAACTGGTGATCTAGCTTTTCATTTGCCCTGCCCAATGACGACTTGCTGACCTTTTTACAGCCCAAGTGATAATGGCGTGCTGACTGACTATCCAGGCTGGTAGTGATGTCGCGCAGGCTTTTACGTCCACCTAGGTGCCCCATCGTCAATGCAACAAACTGTGACCATCTTGGCAAAGCATCACTGCGGCGCTTGCCATCATACTGTTTGCTGAGCGAATCAAATTCATGTCTCGGAAGTAATTTTAGCAGTTGAGAAAGAATTGTATTATGATGGGCCATGGCTTGGTTCTCCTTTTGTTTCCAATAGTTACTCGACATAACCATTGTAACAAAATCAGGGGAGCCAAGCCTCCTTTTTATTTGATAGGTGGGACAGCAGTGGATCAGAGCCCTTTATGAACTATTATCGTTATCGTTTCCAACAGCTTGGAAATCGAGTATATTAGCTATGCTTTATTGGGGAGGATGAAATGATTCAGCCAGGGGATGTGCTTAGCAATACACAAGTGAGTGAAATATTTGGGGTAGGTGATCGGGGAGGCATGAGGTCTTCTTTGAAGAACAACTGCCTGGTTATTATTTCAGCTCCTACTAAACCTCTGTTTGATGACCGCTGGGAAGGTAAAATCCTGCATTACACAGGCGAGGGTAAACTTGGTGATCAGAGACTAACACGGCAAAATAGGACATTGGCTGAATCTCAAAACACAGGCATTGATGTGCATCTGTTTGAAGTGCTCACAAAGGCTGAATATGTCTATGCAGGGCAAGTTGATTTGTGTGGTGTCCCATATAATGACGTACAATTTGATGATGATGGAAAACCACGCTCTGTGTATATGTTTCCTCTGAAGTTGAAAGAGGGTGGCATCGTTCCAGAACTCTCCATTGAACAGATTCAGGCGCATCGAGTAATCAGACAGCAGATACTATCATCTGAAACATTGGATGCGCTTCGTGAACGTGCACAACAAGCAAAAAGCAGACCGCAAACGCGCGCTACTATCTCCATTCAGATCGTCAGGGATGAAGCGGTAAGCGAATATGTGAAACGCGCTGCCAATGGTCTGTGTGATCTTTGTGGAAACCATGCTCCATTCAAGAATCATAAGGGCGCTCCATATCTCGAATGCCATCATCTCATTACCCTGGCCAAGGGTGGGGATGATCTGATTAATAATGCTGTTGCCCTCTGTCCCAACTGCCATAGAAAAATGCATGCGATCAATAACGCCTCTGATAAAAAATCACTGTTAGAACGCATTGCAGAGAGAGATAACTAGACCAGTCCGTCACACCCGACCTGATCGGGTATCCAGAAAAGTCTGCAAACAATGGATTCCCGCCTTCGCGGGAAATGACATTTAGGAAAAGCGGAGCCTGTTTTGTACGTGAGTGATTCTGGACAACAGCACTACATAGATAAGGTGAGGCAGGGAACCGGATGAGAAGCTGACTGTCATTCCGGACCTGATCCGGAATCCAGAGATTGTTGCGGTTTATTTGTTTCTATAACAGTGTCCAAACTGACAAGGAGATCGGTCTTTTGAGCTTTTTGAAATGCAAACGACTCCTCATGGCTTGGTATTCACTGGAGGATATATAGATGAAACTATTTATAAGCTTGATGGCACTCGTATTTTTGATGAGTTCGGCACTGGTACCTGGCGCCATGGCTGATTCTGATAAGAAACATAAGTATGAAAAACATGATAGTAAATCGAAAGATGACAGATCAAAAGATGACAAAAGCAGAGATAGTAAGTCGCACGATTCTAAAGATGATAAAAGTAAATATAAGAAGTCGAAAGATTCCAGAAGTAATAATGCAAGTGATCGCGGTGTGGAAATGCGTAATAAACACTCAAACCGTGCTGAAGCTCAGCAGAGAAATGGTAATGTGAATCGTGATGTAGTTTTGGATCGTATAAACCAGGCTCCCGATCCGGCCAAGAAACCAGGCGGTTTCTTCGATTGGGTTTTCGGTAATTAATATCTGACTCCGAAGAGTGCCTTTACCGAGTCACAAAAAAGGCCACCCAATCGGGTGGCCTTTTCGTTGTTAGGGTTTGCGGCAGCTTAGCTACAGCAATCCTCTGAACCACAGCACTCTTCTTCGCCGTGCACGTGGCCGTGTTTCAATTCTTCTTCAGTAGCATCACGGATATCAGTGATCTCAACATCAAAAGTCAGCTTCTGACCAGCCAATGGGTGGTTACCATCAATGGTGACATTGTCGCCATCAATACTGACAATACGTACAAACTCATCATCACCATTGTCCAACTCGGTCTCGAACTCCATACCTGCTTCAAGTTTTTCAACACCTTCAAACAGTTCTGCGCTTACAACCTCGATAAGCGATGAATCCATATCGCCATAAGCATCTGCAGCATCGAGAGTGATGTTTAGTTTGTCGCCAACAGACTTGCCTTCCAGCGCCTTCTCAAGGCCTGCAACGATTTCCTGTTCACCATGCAGGTAGGGCAGGGCTTCGCCACCAGAAGTTGTATCGACAACCTCTCCGGCGTCATTGGTCAGGGTGTAGTGAAATGAAACGACTTTATGGTCAGTGATCTGCATGCTTTTCTCCTAGGCCGATGATGCTTTGATCACCGGGCGCGGCACACTACGTATTAAATGCTGTAAAGAAACATCTATCAGGGGCTCAGGCCTGTAATTGTGCTGTTACAGCGTCACTCCCCAGAGGATATTCTCTCACTACGTGATTCACCTGATCTGCTGCAAGCAGCATTCACCTTCTGTCGTACTCAATGCGGCACCCAGTGGTTTTATATTGCGGTAGCTATCTGGATTCCGGATCGAGTCCGATAAATTATAGCTCAACCATAAACAAAGCGTTAATAACGCACAGCCACCCAGATGGTATGTATCGCTCCGAGATCATCTGTATGTTCGCGAACGCGTTTCACTTCTACTTCGAAACCAATCTTCATCAGTCTTTGCGTGAAATTACTATCGGTATCTGATGACCAGACTGTGAGGATGCCGCCGGGTTTGAGTGATTCGAAGGCATTCTCAAGGCCGTCCAGACCGTAGAGGTTGTCATTGTCATCGCGGGTGTAACCGTCGGGACCATTATCGACATCAAGCATGATGGCATCGAAGCTGTTTTTATGCGACGACATCACTTTTCCAACGTCCTGTATGATCACGTCAACACGATCATCGTTGAGAGGGAAACCAGCAATAGCGCCGATGTGGTTTTGATTCCAGCGAACAACGGCAGGCATCAGTTCGGCCACGGAAATGCGTGCGTCAGGGCCAGAGTGGAGCAGGGCGGAAGCCAGTGTATAACCCATGCCGAGACCGCCGACCAGCAGACGCGGACTCTCCCGCTCAGCAACATGTTTACAGGCAAGCTCCGCCAGCACATCTTCAGAGTTATGCACGCTGCTGTGCATCAGTTCACCAAACCCTCCTTCCACACGAATGGTGAATTCATCATCGCGCTGTAGCAGTTGCAGGGTTGTGCCGTGTTCGGTTGAGCTATCAATCAGTGTGTAGGAAGTCATGTTTTGTGGGCCTGTCCTTTTTTGGGAAGCGTACCCTATCTTGATAAAAGCACTATCAGTAGCTTATCTACAGGCTGTAGCTGGATCAGGTCTTAAGTATGTCATCTGTTGGGGCAGGCACAGATTAGCTGTATGACTAACAGAGGTAGCGCAGGACCTGGCCTTTGGGCAGTGGTTTTACCAGGTATTCGATATTTTCGGGTCTGCTTTGTGTGTGTGTGAATCCCAGAGCTACCATCAGCTTGCTGAAGCGTGCGTGCTTACCACGGCCAGGATCGATAATGATGACTTCGCAATGCTCTTTCGCGTGTTGATCGAGAAACTCTGAAAGTAGTGCAGCATGTTCCTGTTCATACAACAGGTCTGAACCAATGATCAGGTCGAATGTCCCCAGATCAGTGGCTTCATCTGCCCAACCTGTACGCACAAACGGAATATCATTTTCATGATTGAGTTCTGTGTTTTGCTGAAGAAAATTGCCTGCCTCAGGATGGTAGTCGGTAGCAGTGATATCGGCGTGACGATGATTTAATACATGGCTGGATAGAGCGATACCACAACCAACCTCGAGAATACGTTTTCCTTTGATATTGAAATCAGACATTAAGTGGGCAAGTACCTCACCTGAAGGCCAGACAATGCCAAACAAGGGCCATGTGGAGGAAGAAATGCCCAGGGCTTCAGCAATGCCCTCATCATCGGAAAATTCCTGATTGTCACGCAGCGTGCGCAGATGAATATCAACACCGTTAAATTCAAGGGTTTGATAGCGAACACGTAGAGAAGAGATAAACACCTGCAAGGTCGATAGTTTCGACGAAACGCAGCATGCGTGATTCAACTGATTCACTACGAGAAGCACTAAGACTATAGAAATTGAGCTGATTAGCGAATCAGGTAGAGTTTAACAGCGACACTCAGGTTCTCAGGATTCAATTGCTGACCTCTTTACTCCTTTTCGAACACTCTAATCAATCCATAGCCCGGTCTACTTTCGTAACGTGATATTGAAACAGATCTTACTTCAAACTTTTGTCAGGAGGATGAAACAAAAACGGCATAGATATTGCTTAGTTCATAATCAATGTTTTTCCGGGCAGCCAAGAGCATACTAGTTTGATCAGGGAGCGTTCATGTATGTAGTAATGAGTCGGTTTGAAGTAGCTAATGGGAAACAGGATGAAGTCAGAGCGGCTTTTGTAGATCGGCCACATAAAGTCGATGACAAACCCGGTTTTGTACGCATGGAAGTGATGAATCCGACAGAAAACATGAATGAGTTTTTGCTGGTGACCTACTGGGACAGCGAATCATGCTGGCGAGAGTGGTACAAGAGTCATCATTATCACGATTCACATTCAGGCATGCCTAAAGGGTTAAAACTGATTCCTGAAAGCACTCTAATCAGGGGCTATCAATGGTTATGCGACTAGTGTTTACGGAGATAATGCATGCAATCCTTTGAAGTAGGCCAACAGGTTCGCAAGCTGCAGTTCGAAATCACGCACTGGATCACGGATCTTTTTCATGAAAAGTATCCTCAGATATTTGAACAGAACGAAGGCTTGATGCGTGAAAAATGTCATAACGATATGGGGTACCATCTGGAGGCGCTGACCGGTGCTTTGGAGTGCGGTTCGGTTGATGCATTCAGTGAATATGCCCGCTGGCTTAAAGAGCTACTGAACAACAAGGGTATCAAGATAGACCATGCACTACTGGCATTTCGTTTTATGGATGAGTTCTATAAAAATCATCTCTCAAAGGATGCCTACCCATTGATCAACTCCATGCTGCAAGCAGGCATTGAATCCTTGCAGGATGATACGCTCTATAGGGGGGCATGGCGGTAGTTGGTGAAGGGGAGCTATTGCAGCCGGTTGTTGGACAACTCAGTCAGGGGCTGACCCGAGGTGACAAACAGCAGGTTGAAGATCTGCTTATTGCACGTATCAATAGTGGAATGAGCGTTGTTGATACCAATGTCACGCTGATTCAGCCTGCCATGTATGAAGTAGGGCGCTTATGGCAGACCAATCAGATATCGGTAGCGCAGGAGCATATGGCAACCGCCATTTGCCAGAATGTTATGTCCAGAACCTTTGCACTGGCGGATTTCTCTGCCAAACATGAACAGCGGGCACTCTTTGCCTGTGTGGAAGGTAATCATCATGGACTGGGCCTGCGTATGGTATCCGATGCATTTGATATCAACGGCTGGCAGGCAGATTATCTCGGTGAGGATACACCGACTGAATCGATTATTAAGCAGCTAGATCAGAACAGGTGTGATTTGCTTGGTGTCTCTATCTCTCTCCCAAATCAGTTTAAATCTCTGAGGCAGTTAGCAGAAGCCTTAAAAGCAGAGTTTGGTAATAACGGGCCTGCTTTGATGGTAGGCGGACAATCGATGAACATGATTGATGATCTGTGGAAACAGATCAATGCGGATCTCTATGCAACTGATGCAAAGACCGCCATTGAGATTGCTAATGGCTAACTGCAATCACTGCATTAGCAAGCTCGGTATTTCTCTATTTATGCGTGATCTCTCAGCGGTTGCGATTGCAATTATTGATGAGAAAGGTCTGCTTTTCGATGCCAACCGTGGTTTTTTAAATCTGATTGAACATGCTGAGCTTCCAAAGGGTCTGAATGTCGCGCCATATTTTATTCGTCCCCGTCTGTTTGATTTCTCTTCCAAAGGGGATGGCGTTCTCTATCAGGGCATT
>JAJFLF010000010.1 GCA_021772845.1 Mariprofundus sp. | reverse complement strand
AATCGTTGGAAGGCAACGGGTAGCTGGCAATATGATATGCTGCTTAAGTTATCACAGCAAACATCGCTAGGCTTGCAATATAAACACCCTTGTTGGACGCTGGGTCTTGATGCATATAAAACGAATAGCCCGATTGGAACCAGTGCATCTTCAAACTTTGGCTTCCGTTTGTTGCTCGAGTTTAAGGGGCTGGGTAGCGTTGGTTCCTAATAGTGTGTTTATTTGTGTTGATTGATTTTTTTAGCTAACTACGTTTGAAGAAACGTAGAAATGAGCTTTTATAGCTCATGGAAAAGTCAGTATAATTTGAAATAGTCGCAGCCTCGTTGTCGAGGTTTGATATTTTCCTGGAGGCTTTAATGCACTTCCCTTTTTTGTTGGTCAGTTTGTTGTTGCTGGCTTTGCCTGCGCGAGCAGAAACCATTGATGCGATTGCCGCGATTGCCAATAACAATGTGATTACCTGTTTTGAAATAGAGCAGGATACGCAAGAGATGCTATCGCGCCTGCGACAATCAGGGGCGGTAAATCTGCCATCAACTGAGAAGTTGAGCCGCCGCTCTCTGGATGCGCGAGTGCTTAAACGCCTGCAGTTAATGGAGGCAAAAAAACTGGAGTTATCTGTTGGTCCTGAAGAGATGGCGAATGCAATTGAGGATGTTGAAACCAAAAACAGCATGCTACCTGGGCAGTTGAAAGAAGTGCTGGAGCAACAAGGTGAAAGTTTTGAAGACTTTAAGGAAACCATGCATGACCAGATATTGGTAAGTAAACTGATCAATGTGGCCGTGCGCAGTAAGCTGCAAATTTCCGAAGAGGCAATCTCTGAATATTATAGGAAGTATCTGGCTGTGCCTAAAGCAAGGCGCGAAGTGCAGGTGGCTCAGATTTTCCTGGCTCTGCCCGATGAACCAACACCACAATTGCTTGCTGAAGTGCGCAATAAAGCGCGCAGCATTCATATGCAGCTTAAACAAGGGAAAGATTTCACGCAGCTGGTGGCTATTTATTCAGAATCTCCAGACCGTCAACAGCAGGGGGTGATGGGCTGGTTTATGGAAGGTGGCATTAGTCAGCGCTTTGCACCTGTACTGGATTTGCCAGTGGATGGATTGACGGATCCCATTCGTTCGCCTTCGGGGTTTCACATTATCAAAGCTGTGAGTGAACGTTGGAAAGAGCCCGAGCTGCTTGGTGAGAGTCATGATGAAGTGCATGCGCGCCATATTTTATTGAAAATCCCGAGCTCTGCTGATGAAAATACCCGCAAGAAAATTTACCAGCGTGCGGAATCTATCTCAGAGGATATGCAAGGGACCACGGATGAAGCTTTTGTTATTCGTGCCAAAGAGTCATCACAGGGCCCCAGTGCCAGTAATGGTGGTGATTTGGGCTGGTTTACAAAAGGAGCCATGTTGCCTGTGTTTGAAAAGGCTGCGTTTGCCATGCAGGCTGGTCAAACCAGTGGTGTGGTCGAATCTAAATTCGGTTTGCACATTATACGCCTTGTCGCCAAGCGCCATATTGATCCCAATTCTCTGGAAGTGAATCACGATAAAATTCAACAGATTCTGAGTTCCGTGGCTTTGCAGGATCAGTTGCCGCGCTGGATTTCCAGCCTAAAAGCCGATGCAACGATCAGTTATAAGACTTGTCCATCAATTAGCGTGGATTTACCTGCTGTTGAATCGGGTGATGAAGATGTTACTCAAATGATTGCGCAGCTTGAGATTGCGTTGAATGGCGCTCTGGAGCTGTGGCGCAAGGCATGGGTAGAGCAGGATCTTAACGCATATTTTGCGGCTTATTCGCCAGCGTTTACGCCCGGAAAAACATATGCGGGGATTGATGCATGGAAAGTATCCAGGCGCGATTTGATTGCCAATAAACAACATATTCAAATTGATATTCAAAACCTTAAGATTACCCACCTTGAAGAGAATCATGCACGTCTCGAATTTACCCAGCATTATCAAGCCGATGGTTTTAGTAAAAACGATACTAAGCTGCTGTTGATGAAGTACTCTGAATCCGGTTGGCGTATTATCCGGGAAATGACAGCTATTCCGAAATAAGGTTACTATCATGACAGCGATTGTTATCACCGTAGGTGAGCCAGCGGGTATTGGGCCAGATTGTATTATTCGTGCATATGCAGATTATCCTGAAGAGTTTGAGGGCTGCGTGATTGCGGCGCCAGCACGCTGGTTGCAGCAGCGTGCTGATCAGATTCAGATCCCCTGTTCGATACATGAATTCAATCACCTGGCCGATGCTGCTGAAGCTGCGCGTTTAGCGCCCACACAGGGGCTGTATTGCTGGAACCCCGTGTCTGAAGCTGGTGGAGCAGTCGTTGCAGGTAAACCATCCGAGCAGACGGCTGGTGAAGTGGTGGGCTGTATTGAAGCTGCAGCAAAAGCCTGTCTGGCAAACAGGGCAGCAGCATTGGTAACCGGCCCGATTGAAAAAGCAGTGTTGCGCCGTACGGGATTTAATTTCCCCGGTCATACTGAATTTCTTGATTATTTGGCCATGACATCAGAGCCGACAAATGATGAGAATAGCAATTTTGTGATGATGTTAGCTTCTGAGCATGTTCGGGTTGCGCTGTTGACCACCCATATGGCCATTCGTGATGTACCTGATGCGTTGAGTGCAGAAGAGACATTGAAATGCATGCGTATTGTTGATGCGGATTTGCGTAAAAAATTTGGCATTGATGAGCCGCGTTTGGCTCTGTGTGGTTTGAACCCTCATGCCGGCGAACAAGGTCATTTTGGCCTTGAGGAGATTGAGATTCTTGCTCCGGCCGCAATACAGGCTCGGGCTGAAGGAATTGATGTAACGAATCCCTTACCTGCGGATACAATTTTTTCTGCAGCGGTCAGGCAGCACTATGATGCTATCATCTGCTGTTATCACGATCAGGCTCTGATTCCATTGAAAACCTTGAGTTTTGGTGAAGCTGTCAATGTGACATTAGGTTTACCTTTCATACGCACCAGTGTTGATCATGGTACCGCACTTGACCGGGTTGGGGCGGACGACGTATCGTATTCAAGTCTACAGGCTGCCATGCATATGGCGCGTCAGATGTGTGCTGCCAGTGCGGATGGTAGTGGGCACGAGTAACAGGCTCGCGTATTATTGATAAAGGAGGTGGTTGTGCAGATTAGTCAGGTTAATCAGCTCGTCGGTAAATTGTTGCTAGCCTCTCCTTCGTTGCTGGATCCCCGCTTTAAAGATGCAGTTGTGCTGGTTTGCCATCACGATGCGCAGGGCTGCATGGGCCTGATTATTAATCGGCCGCGTTCGATCAGTGTCTCTGATGTGTTGGTCGATCTGGAAATAGGTCAGGATGAAAATCGACATGCTCATGATGAATCAGTGCAGCGGGTCTTTGATGGTGGTCCGGTTGATGATTTTCGAGGTTTTGTATTGCACGATGGCTGGCATATCTATGAGTCTACCATGCAGATTACACCTGAATTGCATTTGACCTCATCACGGGATGTGTTGGAAGCGTTGGGTCAGGGTGAAGGGCCTGAGCATTATCTGCTTTTGCTCGGTTATGCTGGCTGGGAAGCAGGACAATTGGAGGATGAGCTATCGAATAATGATTGGCTTATCGCTCCGGCTAGTCATCAGATTGTGTTTCAAGAGCTGCCTGAAGCGCGCTGGGATTTTGGTGCGCGCTGCATGGGTATTGACCCTACACATTTATCAGATCAAGTTGGGCACGCCTGATTATCTACAGTTTCATTATTGAGCTGGTTGTTATCACTTTTTCAGACTGTATCGCGAGGGGCTAGCTATTATCCTTTCGAGAATTCAAAACCTGTTTGTCGTTGTTCTTCATCTGCTAGCTGCCAGTTAACCGGTGTTTGATCATGCTCTTGTAGCCAGTGATTGGCTTGGGAGAAGTGAGCTGAGCCGAGAAAGCCGCGATGGGCTGAAAAAGGCGATGGATGCGTAGTCTGCAGTATGTGATGACGGTTCTGATCAATAATACGTCCCTTGTCTTGCGCGTATTTTCCCCATAATAGAAAAACGATATTTTCCCGCTGTTTATTCAATGCATCAATGATGGCATCGGTGAACTGCTCCCATCCGTGTTTCTGATGTGATCCGGCTTTGCCCGCTTCAACTGTCAACATGGCGTTAAGCATGAGTACACCTTGATCTGCCCACTGGGTTAAGCAGCCATGTGCTGGTGCTGTAAAGGTGGTGCCCGGGTCTCTTTCCAGCTCTTTGTAGATATTGCGCAGGGATGGCGGGATTTTTTGTCCATGTGGAACGGAGAAACTTAGCCCATGCGCTTGATTCGCTCCGTGATAGGGATCTTGTCCAAGAATAACCACTTTCACATCGTTAAAGTCGGTCTCTTCCAGTGCGGCATACCAGTGCTGTTGTGCAGGATAGATGTTTTTAGCCTGCTGTGATTCCAAAAAACGATATAGCGCCTGCATATAAGGTTTATCAAATTCGGGTTTCAGATAAGGAGCCCATGATGCGGGTATCTCTTGCGGATAGTTCATGGGCGTGATCATAGCTGTGATAGCTGAAAATGTGAGGTGATTTTTTTAGATGGGGTCAAAAGGCAATAGGCCTAACGCAAAAGAGGAAGTGACATTTAGTCACGGTTTATTTTGATGTGAAGCCTAACGCGAAAGGGGAGAGTGACATTAAGTCACTCTCCCCTTTCTTGTTGGTACCGAAGACTGGACTCGAACCAGCACACGCGTGAGCGCACCACCCCCTCAAGGTGGCGTGTCTACCAATTTCACCACTTCGGCATATTATCAGAGTTGGTAGATTACCCTGATAAAAAAACTATTTATTCTGCGCCCGGAAGGCCGTCAGTAACAGGTGTGTCGCTCTTCAATAGAGCAGGGTTAAAACCGACCGGTAATTCTGCGTCGGAAGGCTGTTCAATCGGCATCTGATTGGCAATAGTGCTATCAACGATTGAGCCGGTCTGCTGCTGAGAGAAAAATGCCAGCGTTAGGCTGGTTAGCATGAATGTTGCTGCCAGGCCGCCAGTTAGTTTGCCCAGGAAGGATCCGGAGCCACGGCTACCGAATAGTGTTTGTGCACCACCGCCACCAAATGAAGCGCCCATGTCAGCGCCTTGACCGCGCTGAACCAGCACAACGCCAATAAGCGTCAGTGCTACCAGCACGTGTGCAATAATTAATACTGTAGTCATTGTTTGAAGCTCTCCTTAGCTCACTGCTTTCACAGTGGCATTAACAATATCCATAAATGATGCTGCTTTCAGGCTTGCTCCGCCAACAAGTGCGCCTTCAACGCCCGGGCAGCTCATTAGCTCTTCAGCATTGCCTGGATTAACACTGCCACCGTACAGAACGCGGCAATCGTGACCCAGACGCTGTAGTTCCTGATGAACAAAAGCGTGCGTTTCGGTAACTTGCTCAGCGGAAGCCGTTTTTCCTGTGCCAATTGCCCATACCGGTTCATATGCGACGGTTAATGCTGCGCCTTTTGGTGCGCCTTTAAGAATTGCCAGCTGTTCAGCCAGGACAACATTGGTAACACCACTTTCGCGCTGTTCCAGGGTCTCACCAATACAAAGGATTGGCTCTAAGCCATGTAACCATGATGCATTCATCTTGGAGCGAATCTTGGCATTGCTTTCACCAATGATGCTACGGCGCTCAGAGTGGCCAAGAATAACATAGTGGCAACCAGCATCACGTAACATTAGCGGACAAATTGAACCGGTGAAGGCGCCCTTGTCTTCATTGTATACATTCTGGGCTCCTAACATGACGCCCATGGTGGCCAGGCGATCAGACATGGAGTGTAGCAGTGTGAGCGGAGGCATTAGACCGATTTCAACATGATCAGGAGCAGGATTTTCTCCAAAAGCGTCCATGAAGTCTTTCGCTTCTTGAAGTGCTCCATTCATCTTCCAGTTGCCTGCAATTAAATGACGTTTTTCATTGCTCATGTTCAGTCTCCAGAAAGTAATAATATATATCGGCCCAAAAAGGGTCGCGGATTCTAGGAATAATACCTTACAAGGCAAGAAGCAATCGATGGAGGGTGAAATGATTGAGAAAATTATAGGCGCATAAGCATGAAAAATGTGTAGTGTGCGGGCCTTCCTGAATAAAAGGCGATGATCTTGTAGCTGTTTGGTATTATATATATTAGATAGTGTGTGTCGCCGGTTATGTTAAAAAGGCCATGAATGCGGTTGAAAAAAGCTCATTGTTTTCACTCTTTTTCATATTTTTTTAGTTTGGAATAAAAAAAGTGCTATTTAGCGCTTGCTTAATCAGTTCGGTGGCGCTAGAAATCGCGCCCCTTTAAAAGCACGGAGAAATGACGTTGAAAGCTGACATCCATCCAGAATATATCGCATCCAAGGTAACTTGTTCATGCGGAAACACATTTGAGACTCGCTCTACTACAGGTGACATTCGTGTCGAAATCTGTTCAGCCTGCCACCCTTTTTACACTGGCAAGCAGAAGATTGTCGATACTGAAGGCCGCGTTGAGCGCTTCTATAAGAAATACGGCAAGCCTGCGAAAGCAGCGTAAGCACGGAGAATATTATGTACGCTGTAATTAAAACAGGTGGCAAACAGTATCGTGTGCAGGAAGGTGATGTCCTGCGCGTTGAGAAACTGGACGCCGAAAATGGTAAAGAAGTAACATTTGACGATGTTCTTATGGTTGGCGAAGGCTCATCCATGAAGACAGGTGGCGATGCTGCCAGTGCAACTGTTACTGGTGTAATAACCGAGAGCGGTCGCGGTCAGAAGATCGTGGTATTCAAAAAACGCCGTCGTAAAAACTATCGTTTGACCCAGGGTCATCGTCAGAGTTTCACCTCTGTTCGTATCGATAGCATCAAGGAGTAAACCATGGCACATAAGAAAGCAGGTGGTTCCAGTCGTAACGGACGCGATTCCAATTCCAAGCGCTTAGGCGTGAAAAAATATGGCGGTGAAGTAGTTATCGCCGGCAATATCATTGTACGTCAGCGCGGTACCAAAATCCGCCCGGGCAATAACATTGGTTGTGGTCGTGACCACACATTGTTTGCTTTGACTGATGGCAGGGTTGAATTTTACAAAAGCGCTGGCCGTACAGCTGTTCGTATTACCGAATAAGGTTGCCAGAATAACGAGTATTTAAAGGGGTGCGCTAGTCGCATCCCTTTTTTTTTGTTTAAAAATATTTACCGCGAAGACACTGGGGCAGACAGAAAGAGAGTGCCAATACGTTGATCTTTATTCCCGTTATGCATTGAGATGCGGGGATTTGATGTTTGTTTGTGTCCTGCACCTTTGTGGTTAAGTCGAATTATGGTGTAATACAGCATGCGTTTTATTGATGAAGTGAAAATTGAAGTTCGAGCGGGTAATGGTGGCGGTGGTTGCACCTCGTTCCGACGAGAGAAGTATATCCCCAAGGGTGGTCCTGATGGTGGCGACGGTGGTCGTGGTGGCCATGTAGAGTTTGTTGCCTCTGGCGATAAAAACACCTTGCAGGAGCTTTACCTGCGTAAACGTTTGATCGCTAAAAATGGTCAGAGCGGTATGGGTTCAAATTGCCATGGTAGATATGG
>JAJFLF010000090.1 GCA_021772845.1 Mariprofundus sp. | reverse complement strand
GAGCGTTCATCACGGTTAAAGGGCTGTTCCTCTTTATCGTTGGTGACCCAGTATTGTCGCATACCCGGGCCAACCTTTTGCAGAATATAACGGGTATGTCCTACGATCGGGAAGTTGCGTAAAATAGTATGGTGTTTTTGTGTGTAGTCCCGAATGCCCAATGCAATCAATAAAACGATAACAATGCCAACAATGGTTAATACCATATTCTCTTCCCCTTAAATCTGTAGTTCATCATTAATCTGAAGTATATGCGTAGCATGAACTGCGCATGCTTGTAAGAGCATAGATGAAATAAAAAAAAAGACCAAGTTGTATATCTATCGTAGGCCTCCTTTTTAATCTGAAAAGGGACTGGAAGTTATAATGCTCTGTTCTCCGTAGCTGCATCCAATGTTTTTGTCTGTGCCCCAGAGCACATCAAAAAATGCATCATTAAATTATAAGTCTCTTACCTTGTTGCGAGGTGGGGGGGCAAGTGATGCATTTAACCAGTCATTTTGATAACTATATGCGTGTTGATAGTGCTCATGTATGCAGCACATTGCGTAAAAAGTTGTTATCTATGCCAGTTGGCACTTTTTCTAAAAACGTCTATATACATAGTTATTGTATGAACATGCGTCATTTCTTTAGCTGTATCTGTACTCTGGTGATGACGTTTTGTTCTAATAAGGAGCTATTTAAATAAGATCATGTCGCAACCTGAGTTGACTAATCTGATGGGGTATATGACTGACGAGGCATTGGTCTGATGAAGTCTCTATTCCAATCTTGCTACCATACCATTGGCAAAGCTCTGGCAGTTTTGTTGATTGTTGCATCATCAAGTTGTGGCGGTGGCGGCAGTGGTGCACCTTCTATTGCAGTGAGCAATATGGTTCCAGTGAAGGTTGGCCTCACGGTACCTGGTAAAGCTGTTGCCCAGAATGATGAGATGCTGGATCGTGTGTTGGATATTATGATTGGCGATGTCCATGCTGCGATCCTTATGACAGCAGGTGTGAAGTCGGTCACCATCAGTGTAACCGGTGCTGATTTTGCAACGGTTACCGATACTTTTGATGCTATCCCCGGCACATTGATGACCCGCCCGCTTCAAATCCCTCAGGGTAATAACCGAACATTTACCATCCAGGGTTATAATGCAGTGGTAGGTGCCGGTGGTGCAATCACCTACACCGGTTCAACCGTTGTACCATCATTAACAGCCAATGCAGCTGGTACTGCAGTAGCGGTGAATATTCCAATTGCCCCGACTCTGGCGGCAGATCTTGCACCGCCTGTGATTACAGTGCCTGTTCCTTTAACAATAGCAGCAGGAACTGCCGCTGGTACAGCTGCAACTGATCCAGCTATTGTCGCTTTTCTAGCAACTGCATCATCGCTTGATGCAGTAGATGGTGCAATCATGCCCACAAACGATGCGCCTGCGACGTTTCCAATCGGTACAACAATTGTGTCGTTCACTGCAACCGATACCTCTACGAATACAGGTGTTGTTACTTCAACGATTACTGTTGCCGATTTGACGGCACCGGTAATTACAATCAATGGCGCAGCTGCAGTAACTCTGTTGCAGGGTGATGTGTATACAGATCTTGGTGTTACTTCCGTACAGGATAATGTTGATGGCGTTATTCCGGTTGCAAGCGTTGTCACGACCAATCCGGTCACTACAGCGATCGCAGGCACATACAGTGTGCGTTATCAGGTACAGGATGCGGCCGGCAATATAGCGATATTTTTGCGTCAGGTGCAGGTAGTGAACCAGGCTCCGACTGCATCGAGTGCAACGATTGTGACAGCTGAAGATACACAGAGTGTAGCTCTTACCCCGTTGGTAACAGATCCTAATCCGGGTGATACACACACCTTTACCGTTGTTGTGCAGCCAGCCAATGGTGTTGCTTCGGTCGTAGGTAATCAGCTGGTCTATCAGCCGAATGCGAACTTTAACGGCACCGATACATTTAATTACAGGGCTATAGACAGTGGCAATCTGGGTATCACAGCCGCAGCCAGTGTGACAGTTACAGCGGTGAATGATGCGCCGGCATTTACCGGCATACCTGCGATCGTTCAGACAGCTCCGGTACAGCGCACTGTTCTTACGCTTGCATCTACCGGTACATTGGATGTTGATGGCAATGCGGTTTCGTTGACGTATCAGTGGATGGGCGGGGCTGTTCCTATAGCCGGAGCTACAGGTGCTACATATACATTAACGGCAGCAGAAGTTGGTAAGTCTGTTTACTGTGTGCTTACCGCCGATGACGGTACAGTAACTGCCAATGCAACGGTTTCGGTGAATACCAATGCAGTAAGTATCGGTCATACCATTCCTACAGCGGTGAACGATACGGCGACTACTCCGGAAGATACGCCGGTTCAAACAGTGAATGTGGTGGCCAATGATACCGATCCGGGCGGCGAGCCGGTTTGGCCTTCAGCCGTAGATGCAGTCAGTGCAGCCGGTGGTACAGTGACTGGTCCGGTAGGCGCTATTGGCAATGGTGTTTTCACCTATACGCCGCCAGCGAATTTTGCAGGAACAGATACGTTCAATTATACGGTAACTGATGGTGTAGCTACTGCGATTGGTCTGGTGACGGTTACCGTCACTGCGGTGAATGATGCCCCGGTTCCAGTCGCTTCCCCTGTAGCTTTGAGTTTGGCAGAAGGTGGCAGTGCGAATGTTACGATCAGTCCGAATGATCCGGATATTGGCGATACGCATAGCTACGTGGTGACTGGTGCAGCAGCTAACGGTACGACTACGGTTGGAGCAGGTGGCGTTATCACCTATACACCGAACGCATTCTTTAATGGCGGTGATAGTATAACGGTGACGGTCACCGATAACGCAGTTCCAGCGCTTAGTGGCTCGGTAGTTATCGCGATCACCGTGACTGCGGTGAATGATGCTCCTACGTTGACCGGTCCCCCTGCAATCACAATCACGACGCTTGAAGATACAGTCAGTGCAGCTGTTACGCCTGCTGTGAATGATCCGGATGCAGGCGATACACATACCTTTGCCATTGTAGGTGCGGCAACCAAGGGTGTTGCAACGGTTGTTGCCAATCAGCTGGCCTACACCCCGAACCTGAATACGAATGGTGCCGATAGTTTCACCTTCAGTGCAACCGATACCGGTGGTTTGAGTGTAATCGGTACAGCATCTGTTTCGGTAACGCCGGTGAATGATGCACCTGCTTTTCCAGTTACACCGTCGATTGTAGAGACCAGTCCGGTAGTAGGCATGGTGCTGACACTTGCATCGACCGCCACCACAGATGTTGATGCCAATGCGAATGTTGCAACGTTAACGTATCAGTGGACAGCGGGTGGCGTGAATATAGCTAATGCTACCGCTTCGACCTATACATTGACGGCGAACGAAGTGAATAAGTTGGTGCGTTGTGTGATTACAGCGAATGATGGTACGGGTGGTATCAATGCTACAACTACTGCGACCACCAATGCGGTAGGTATCGGTCATACAGTGCCTACAGCAGTTGCTGATAGCGCCACTACGCCAGAAGATGCAGCGGTAACTATCGCCAATGTATTGGCCAATGATACCGACCCGAATCCGAATGAAGTTTTAACCGTTTCTGCAGCCGATGCGATTGGTAGTGCCGGTGGTACGGTTGTGAACAATGGTCTTGGCAGTTTCACCTATACACCACCGTTGAATTTTGTCGGAACAGATACGTTCACCTATACTGTGAGTGATGCGAATAATGCTACTGCAGTTGGAACAGTGACGATCACGGTGAATGCGGTGAATGATGCGCCGGTTCCAGGCGCTTCACCTGTAGCTTTGAGTTTGGCAGAAGGTGGCAGTGCGAACGTTACGATCAGTCCGAATGATCCTGATATTGGCGATACCCATAGCTATGTAGTGACTGGTGCCGCAGCCAGCGGTACGACTACGGTTGGTGCTGGTGGCGTGATCACCTATACACCTGCCCAGTTCTTTTATGGCGGTGATAGTATAACGGTAACCGTTACCGATAACGCAGTTCCAGCCCTTAGTGGCACGGTCACTGTTGGGATCACTGTGACTGCAGTCAACGATGCACCGACATCGACCAGCGCGACCATCTCTACGCTTGAAGATACAGCCAGTGCCAGTGCCGGTGTTACAGTGACGGTGAATGATCCGGATATCGGCGATACACATACCTTTGCCATTGTAGGTGCAGCGACGAACGGTGTTGCAACAGTTGTTGCCAATCAGTTGGTCTACACCCCGAACCTGAATACGAATGGTGCCGATAGTTTCACCTTCAGTGCGACCGATACCGGTGGTTTGAGTGTAATCGGCACAGCCTCTGTTTCGGTGACAGCGGTGAATGATGCACCTGTAATCAGCAGTACACCGGTGATAATAGAGGCTTCTGCAGCGGTTGGTGATGTGTTGAGTCTTACCAATCCAATTCTAAGCAGTGATATTGATGGCCAAGTGCCTACCCTGAATTATCAGTGGCGTGCAGGCGGTGCGGCGATTGCCGGAGCAAATGCCGCTACGTTTACCCTGACGGCAGCTGAGAGTGGAAAAGCTATTGATTGTGTGGTTACGGCAGATGATGGAACGGGCACTGCCAACGCGACGGTTTCCAAGACCACCAATGTTCTTCTGATCAGTAATACAGTGCCTGTGGCGGTGAACGATACAGGGACAACACTGGAAGATACCCTGTTAACTACAGTGAATGTGCTGCTCAATGATACGGATGCTAATCTGGATGTGTTGACAGTTTCAGCGGTTGATTCAGTCAGCACGCAGGGCGGCGCGGTTGTTAATAATGCTAATGGCACATTTAACTATACACCTGCGTTGAACTTTTTCGGAACCGATACATTCACCTATACAGTGAGTGATGGTCAGGCGACAGCGATTGGTGTGGTCACGATTACAGTGACAGCGGTCAACGATGCGCCGACAGCTGTGAACAAAACGATTACGATTGTGGAAGATACGGCAACTGCTCTGACTGTCGCAGACTTTGGTTTTGCAGATGTTGATACGGGTGCTGCGCTTGCATCGGTGCAGATCACTACCTTGCAGAGTGCGGGAGCTTTGACACTGAACGGCACACAGGTTCTGGCTAATGCTGTGATTCCGGTTGCTAACATTACAGCTGGTAATCTGATCTATACACCGGCATTGAATGCCAATGGTGCGACTTATGCGACATTCGGGTTTACGGTGAATGACGGCACAGTGGACAGTGCAGCCACCAATGTAATTACCTACAACGTGACTGCGGTAAATGATGCACCGCTTGTGTCTGTTAATGCAGGCATCACTTTACTGGAAGATGCAGCAGCGACGCCGATTACAACGGCGATATTGCAGAGCACGGATGTGGATAACGCTGCAGCTGAATTGACCTACACATTGACCACTGCAGCAACGAAGGGAGGCCTTTATCGCAGCGGTGTACTTCTGGCTTTGAATGCTACGTTCACCCAGGCAGATATCGATGTTGGTTTCATCAATTATATTCCGGCTCAGAACCTGAATGGTGCGGATAGTTTTGCATTTAACGTCACTGATCCACTGGGTCTGTCGTTAACAACCGGTGGTGGCTTGCTGGCCACATTTACTATCGACATTACAGCTGCGAATGATGCACCCACGTCAGCGGACAAAACAATCACGATTGATGAAGATACGGCAACAGCCTTAACCGTTGCAGACTTTGCTTTTGCAGATGTGGATACAGGTGATGCGCTCTTTTCTGTGAAGATCACTGCCTTGCCTAGTCCCGGAGCATTGACTTTGACGAATGGTACGCCGATTCAAGTTGGTTCAATCATTCCTGTTGCCAATCTCGCTGCCGGTACTTATGTCTATAGGCCTGCCTTGAATAGCAATGGTCTTGCCTATGCAACAATCGGATTCACAGTCAGTGACGGCACGGTGAGCAGCGCCCCCGCCAATACCATCACCTACAATATAACTGCGGTGAATGACGCACCGACGGCTGCGAATAAAACAATCACGATCGTGGAAGATACGGCGACGGCTTTGACTGTTGCGGACTTCGGTTTTGCCGATGTTGATACCGGTGATGCGCTTGTTTCAGTTCAGATCACGACCCTGCAGAGTGCGGGCACACTGGCATTGAATGGCACACAGGTTCTTGCTAACGCCGTAATTCCGGTTGCTAATGTCACTGCTGGCAACCTGGTCTATACACCGGTCACGAATGGCAATGGCAATGCCTATGCGACATTCGGATTTAAGGTGAATGACGGTACGGTGAACAGTGCGGCTGCCAATACCATTACCTATAATGTAACTGCCGTGAATGATGCACCGACTATTACCAATGCTATTCCGTTTGGTTTTGATACGGCTGTAAACTATGCGGCAGGAACAGGCTCTATTTCTGTTACCCGTGCAGACTTCAATGGTGATGGTTTTGTGGATTTGGCCTCAGCTAATCAGAATACGAATAATGTTAGTGTTCATCTCGGTGTGGGGGATGGTTCGTTTAATGCAGCGGTGAACTATGCAACCGCTACTAATGCTCAATCAGTAACCAGTGGCGATTTCAATGCTGATGGTTTTGTGGATCTCGCTGTAGCGAATAGTGGTTCGGCGAATGTCAGTGTACTTCTTGGTGTTGGTAACGGCACGTTTAATACGACGGTGAACTACGCGGTTGGTACATCACCTCAATCAGTAACCAGTGGTGATTTCAATGCTGATGGAAAACTGGATTTGGCCGTGGCGAACACTAATACAAATAATGTCAGTCTGCTTCTCGGTGTTGGTAATGGCACGTTTAGTACGGCAGTGAACTATGCGGCTGGTACGGCACCTCAATCAGTCATTAGTGATGATTTCAATGGTGATGGTTTTGTGGATCTCGCGGTAGCAAATTATGGTTCGGCGAATATCAGTATTCTCCTTGGTATTGGTGATGGATCATTCGACCCTGTAGTCAATTATGCAACTGGTATCCAACCCAGTTCAGTCACCAGTGGTGATTTAAATGGTGATGGTTTTGTGGATCTTGCCGTGGCACAGAATAATGGCGTCGTTGTTGTGTTCCTGGGTGTTGGAGATGGGACGTTTACAGGGGGAACAGCCTACGCAGCAGGCACAGCTCCTTCTTCTGTTACAAGCGCAGATTTCAATGATGATGGTAATTTGGATCTGGCCGTTGTGGACTATGGTAGCAACTTTGTTGCGGGCAAGGTCGGCGTCTTTCTCGGTGTTGGAGATGGCACATTTAATGCGGCGGTGAATTTCGCGGCAGGCACAAATCCTGCTTCTGTAATTAGCGCTGATTTCAATGGTGATGGCAAACTGGACATGGCTGTAGCCAATCAGGTATCGAGCAATGTCAGTGTCTTATTGCAAAATGGGACGCTTGCTCTAAATGTAGCAGAAGATGGTTCGGTTAATACCACGATCACATCAACTGATGTGGATGCTGGTTTTGTTCCTGCTTATAGCATCCCTGCTGCTGCTACAAACGGAACAGCCACGATTAATGCGACAAGCGGCGCGGTAGTTTATACCCCGAATGCCAATTATAATGGTGCAGATAGCTTTACTGTTCAGGTCAGCGATGGTGCGGGTGGTAGCGATACACAGGTCATTAATGTGACGGTTACACCGGTCAATGATGTGCCGGTGGTAAGTACAACAGCAACGATTACTACTGTGGGTGGTACCGGAGTTTCTGGCTTTAGCGGTGATGGTGGAGTTGCAACGGCAGCGAATATGAGTTTCCCTAAATCTGTTGCTGTTGATGCTGCAGGAAACATCTATGTCCATGATGCTGCTAATTTCCGAGTACGTAAGATAGCTGCTGGAACCGGTATCGTGACAACAGTTGCGGGTACTGGTGTGGGTGGTTTTGCCGGTGACGGTGGCCTGGCTACTGCGGCTAAAATAAGTTCAGGATATATTCTTCTTGATAGTGCAGGAAATATTTATATTTCAGACACGTCGAATTATCGTATTCGTAAAGTGGATGCTGCAACAGGAATCATTACAACCATAGCGGGTAC
>JAJFLF010000089.1 GCA_021772845.1 Mariprofundus sp. | reverse complement strand
CTGTGGGGTGCTTTACGCAGACTTGCCAAGACGAGCAGCTATTTGCTCAGGGCTTTGCAGCGATTTCAAACCATTAAATGTAGCACGAACAGTATTCACCGCATTGCGAGAACCCTGTGATTTAGTCAAAATATCTTTGATTCCAGCGGCATCAAGTACAGCACGAACAGCTGAGTTAGCAATTACGCCAGTACCTTCAGATGCAGGTTTAATCATGATGCGGCTTGCATCCTGAATACCAGTTACCTGATAATGAATGGTATCACCTTTACGTGGTACATGAATCAATGACTTCTTGGCAATATCACATGCTTTACGAATAGCTTCTGGTACTTCTTTCGCTTTAGCATGGCCAAAACCAACGTGACCATTGCCATCACCAACAACCATCAAAGCTGAAAAGCTCATGCGACGACCACCGGAAGTAGTCTTAGCAATACGGTTAATGGTGATCAGTTTTTCTGTCAGATCCAATTCTTCTGCGTTGATCATCTATAATCTCCTAGAACTTCAGGCCGGCAGCGCGAGCGCCTTCAGCTAATGCCTGTACACGGCCATGATATGCGAAAGAACCACGGTCAAACGCAACTACAGTGATACCAGCTTCGATAGCACGTTCAGCAATCAGTTTACCTACAGCTTCAGCACCAGTTTTATTGCCACCAGCCTCAACACTTGCATCCAGACTGGATGCTGCTGCCAAGGTTGTGCCATTAGCATCATCAATCACTTGAGCATACACATGGCGTGCTGAGCGAAAGATGCTCAAACGCAAGCGGCCACTTGCTTTTACACGTGAACGTACTTTACGCGCACGACGTACCGCACCATTGTTTTCATAACGTTTTAGAGCCATTTATCTTTCTCCTGCCAATCCTGATTCATTCAACCAGAACGCAATAAATCTGTAATGCAAAGAAAGCTTACGCTTTCTTACCTTCCTTCGTTGCTACGTATTCACCAACATAGCGCACACCTTTGCCTTTATAAGGCTCTGGCGGACGGAAAGCACGAATTTCTGCAGCCACTTGGCCAACTTTCTGCTTATCAATACCAGTTACGGTAATGATGCTTTTTTCAACTGCTGCATCCACACCATCTGGAAGCGCATATACTACAGGATGTGAGAAACCCAGTGAAAGGTTCAAGTTCTTACCCTGAGACTGTGCACGATAACCAACACCACGTAGCTCTAGTTTTTTCTCAAAACCAGCAGTAACACCTGCAATGTTGTTAGCAATTAACATACGAGCCAAACCATAAAAAGACTTGGTCTTTTTGGTTTCCAGATCCGCACACTTTACAGACAAGGTAGTGCCTTCTTGTTCAACAGTAATATCCTTGAACAGTGGTGAATTCAGCTCACCTTTAGCACCCTTAACGGTGACAGTATCACCATTCACAAGCACTTCAACACCTGCGGGGATAGTAATAGATTCTTTACCAACGCGTGACATATCTTACCTCAAAAGACCGTACAAAGAACTTCGCCGCCAATATGTGCAGCACGAGCGTTCTTGTCGGTCATAATTCCCTGCGATGTGCTGATCAATGCAACACCATAACCATTCTTTACACGTGGAACTTCATCTGCAGCGCTATAAACACGACGGCCAGACTTAGAAATACGGGTAATTTCCTGGATGATTGCTTTACCTTCATCATCATAACGAAGAGTGATACGTAGGAAGCGATGACCTTTATGGTTATAGGCCTTCACTGCTCCGATGTAACCTTCTTGTTTAAATACTTCTGCCATAGACAAAAGCGTGTTGCTTGCTGGCATCTCAATACGTTCAATTCCAGCTTGTTGTGCGTTACGAATACGCGTCAACATATCGGCTATACGGTCCATCATCATAATATAATTCCTCTCACCAGCTCGACTTGACCATGCCAGGAATTTCTCCGGCAAGGGCGTGTTTACGCAGGCAAATACGGCACATGCCAAGCTTACGATACACTGAATGTGGGCGACCACACAGTTGGCAACGCGTATAAGCGCGAACCTTGAATTTTGGTTTGCGATTGCATTTTGCAATCATTCTTTTCGAAGCCATGCTTACAGCCCTCTTAAGTGCGGAACGGCATGCTGAATTTCTTCAACAACGCGCGTCCTTCATCATTCGTATTAGCAGTGGTGCAAATTGTGATATCCATACCACGAACTTTATCCACTTTATCATATTCGATTTCAGGAAAGATAATCTGTTCCTTAATGCCCAGGGTAAAGTTACCACGGCCATCGAACGACTTTGGTGAAACACCTTTAAAGTCACGGATACGAGGCAGAGCCACGTTAACCAGACGGTCAAGGAATTCCCACATTTGATCGCCGCGCAGTGTAACACGACAACCGACAGGCATACCATCACGCAACTTAAAGTTTGCAATCGACTTGCGTGAACGTGTAATCACTGGTTTCTGACCAGTAATTGCAGTCATGTCAGTCAATGCACCTTCAATCAACTTTGAGTTCTGAGAAGCTTCACCACAACCCATGTTCACAACGATTTTAGAAATCGCTGGAATCTGCATTGGATTGGTATAAGCAAACTCTTCTTTCATAGCTGGTGCTATGGTGTCTTTATAAATCTCTTTCAAACGAGCCATCGTTGAGTCTCCTAGCTATCCAGCACTTCACCGCAAGCGCGGCAGGTGCGGACTTTACGGCCATCTTCAAGCGTTTTCACGCCAAGACGTACACCGGATTTACATTTGGAACAGAAAAATTGTACATTAGAAACATCCAATGCCGCTTCTTTCTCAATAATGCCACCGCTGCTGTTCTGGGTTTGACGTGTGTGACGTTTAATCATGTTCACTTTAGATACCAGAACGCTTCCGTCTGATTTCATTACACGAATCACTTTACCACGAGCGCCTTTATCACGCCCTGCAATCACAACAACTTCGTCATTTGTGCGTAGTCTGGTTTTCACCATATCAGTCATCTCTCTATCGCCTCACTTATCCGCTTACAATACTTCTGGAGCTAGGGAAACAATTTTCATGTATCCTTTGCTTCGAAGTTCGCGGGTCACTGGGCCAAAAATACGTGTTCCAAGTGGTTCGTTCTGTTTGGAAAGCAGTACTGCAGCATTTTCATCAAAACGAATTGATGAACCATCAGTACGACGAAATTCTTTAGCAGTACGTACTACAACTGCACGCTGAACTTCACCTTTTTTAACTTTACCATTTGGCATGGCTTCTTTTACAGCCACAACAATAACATCACCAACGCTTGCGTAACGACGTTTAGAACCGCCAATCACCTTGATGCATTTGACGCGTTTAGCGCCTGAGTTATCTGCAACCTGCAGTACGGTTTCTGTCTGAATCATAGCAAAACCCCCTTACAGCTGTTCAGCACGAGTCAAGACAGCTTCCAAAACAAAACGCTTGCGGCGTGAAATTGGAGCTGACTCAATGATACGAACCTTATCACCGATATTGCAGGTGTTTTCAGCATCATGTGCCATATATTTTTTATGCGAACGGATAGTTTTACGGTAACGCGGGTGTAAGAACTTACGTTCAACCTGCACAATTACTGTCTGCTCAGCTTTATTACTTACTACTACACCTTCCAGGGTGCGCTTGTTACTTGATGCTTCGGACATGTCTCTATAGCTCCTTAGCTGCGCTCAGCCAGAATGGTTTTGATACGTGCAATCTCGCGACGTACCTGCCCAACACGGGCTGTATTGTTCAACTGCATGGTAGCTCTCTGGAAACGCAGCTTCATGTGCTCTGCACCCAACTCGTCCATGCGTTCGTTTAAGTCCGATGCTTCCATCGAACGCAGATCTTTTGCTGTTTTTGTATCACTCATCGTCCTACTCCACGCTCGACGATCTTAGTACGGATCGGCAATTTTGAAGCCGCAAGTTGCAATGCACCGTGCGCTACTTCTTCATCAACACCATCCATTTCAAAAAGGATGCGACCAGCTTTCACTGCAGCAACCCAATACTCTGGATTTCCTTTACCCTTACCCATACGTACTTCGGCAGGTTTCTTGGAAACAGGTAGATCTGGAAAAATACGAATCCAAACACGACCCTGACGTTTCATGTGACGGTTAATGGTAATACGTGCCGCTTCAATTTGGCGAGCGGTAATACGAGCTGGCTCCATAGCCTTCAGACCATACTGGCCGAAGTTCAAGCTAGCGCCACGTGGGCTTTTGCCACGAATACGTTGAAGCTCTTTATGATGCTTACGCCAGCGGATTTTTTTAGGTTGCAACATGGTAACTAATCCTCTTTATGCGTTTTCAGCTTCGGTATTACCAAGCTTAATGCCATTGAATACCCAAACTTTAATACCAATAATACCGTAGGTGGTATTGGCTTCAGCAAAACCATAATCAACATCTGCACGCAGTGTATGCAATGGAACGCGTCCTTCACGATACCATTCAGTACGTGCGATTTCAGCACCACCCAAACGGCCGGCGCAGTTGATACGAACAC
>JAJFLF010000088.1 GCA_021772845.1 Mariprofundus sp. | reverse complement strand
GGGATGAAGATCTCTGTATTCACTGCGGCAAATGCCCGTTTGTCTGTCCGCATGCGGCCATCCGCTCTAAAGTATTTAAAGCCGATGATGCAGTAGACGCCCCCGAAACGTTCAAACATGTGCCCGTCAAAGGACGTGAATTTGAACAGGGCGATCAGATCAGTTACCAGGTTGCACCAGAAGACTGCACGGGCTGCGGCCTCTGTGTGGAGATTTGCCCGGTCAGGGACAAGAGCAATGTCAGCCGCAAAGCACTGAACATGGCGCCACAACCACCAATCAGAAAGCAAGAATCCAAAAACTGGGACTTCTTCCTCTCCCTACCCGAATACAATCGCGAACAGATTCGCTGGAATGGCATGAAGGGTGCGATGCTGGCGCAGCCGCTATTTGAATTTTCCGGTGCCTGTGTCGGCTGCGGAGAAACACCCTATATTAAATTAGCCACCCAGCTCTTTGGTGATCGCATGGTGATTGCCAATGCTACCGGCTGCTCCTCCATCTATGGTGGTAATCTGCCCACCACCCCCTATGCCAAAAACAATGATGGGCGTGGCCCGGCATGGTCGAACTCGTTATTTGAAGACAATGCAGAGTTTGGCCTGGGATTCAGGCTGGCTATCGATGCGCACCATGGTTATGCCAAACAGCTACTGCTGAACACTGAACTGAATCTGGATGCTGAACTGGTCAATGCGATCTTAAGCGCCGATCAATCCGATGAACCGGGCATACACGAACAGCGTCGCCGGGTGGGAAAACTCAAAGAATCACTAGTTTCAATCGAAAGTGAAACAGCTCGCAATCTCGAATCTGTTGCCGATTACCTGGTCAAAAAGAGCGTCTGGACCATCGGCGGTGATGGCTGGGCCTATGACATCGGTTTCGGGGGACTCGATCATGTCATGGCCAGTGGCCGTAATGTAAATATTCTCGTGCTCGATACCGAAGTTTATTCCAATACCGGTGGTCAGATGTCCAAATCCACGCCGATTGGTGCGGTAGCCAAATTTGCCGCTGGTGGTAAATCGATACCCAAAAAGGACCTTTCGATGATCGCCATGGCATATGAACATGTCTATGTCGGTCATGTCGCATTTGGTGCCAAGGATCTGCAGACCCTGAAAACATTTATCGAGGCTGAATCTTACGATGGCCCATCGCTGATCATTGCCTATAGCCCGTGCATTGCCCACGGCGTAGATCTCTCGCACAACATCAGGCAACAGGAGCTGGCGGTAAACAGCGGTCACATGAATCTGCTGCGTTATGACCCAAGGCGTGCAGAGGCTGGCAAAAATCCGTTACAGCTGGATTCAAAAAAACCGTCTATTCCATACAAACAGTTCGCACAAACCGAAGCACGTTTCTCCATGTTATGGCGCACCCATCCGGAAGCTGCCGACAGACTGATGCAGCGGGCACAGGATGGTGTCATGCAACGATTCCATCACTACGAACAACTGGCCAGTCTCTCTTATGATGCTGAGAACAAAGGAGAGAAATCATGATCGATCTCACCACCAATTACCTTGGCATGACGCTCAAAAATCCGCTGGTACCTTCTGCCTCCCCCCTATCCAAAGACCTTAGCACGGCCAAACGCCTTGAGGATGCAGGTGCATCAGCGATTGTTATGAACTCGCTGTTTGAGGAGGAAGTGACAGCCGATGAGGATCAGCTTGATTTTCTCATGCACCATCAGGACATCGGAAGCTTTGAAGCTGCCAGCTATCTACCTTCGGAAGATAGCTACAAAACGCAGTTAGAAACGTATATAGAGCAGTTGGAGGGGTTGAAGTTTTCTCTTGATATTCCGGTCATTGCCAGTCTAAACGGCACCACATCCAGTGGCTGGATTCAACATGCCAAACAGTTGCAAATAGCAGGTGCTGATGCATTGGAACTCAATGTCTATCACATGCCCACCGACATTTATCAATCAACTGAAATGGTCGAAGCACGGTATGTGGATATCCTGAAAACACTCAAACAACATGTTGATATTCCCATTATCATGAAACTCTCATCTCAATTTAGTTCAGTTGGTAATTTTGTGCTTAATTTAGAACGTGCCGGTGCGGATGGTGTGTCGCTGTTCAACCGCTACTACCTGCCCGATATTGATCTGGAAACGCTGGAAGTCGTGCCAAGCCTCAAACTATCCAGCCCGGTAGAGTCCCGTCTCTCCATGCGTTGGATTGCCATGTTATATGGTCGTGTTGATCTCACACTGGCTGCAACCAGCGGTATTCACAGCGCCGATCATGCGCTCAAACTGTTATTGGCCGGTGCGGATGTCACACATATGTGCTCGGCACTACTGCAACGAGGGCCTTCATACCTTGGCGAAGTGCTGCAAGGCATAGAGCAGTGGATGGAAGAGAAAGAGTACAGCTCCTTAAACCAGCTCAAGGGCAGTGTAAGCCATGCCAATGCCACGGATCCATCCGCTTTTGAGCGCTCAAATTATATCAAAGTGCTAAGCAGTTTCGATTCACCGGATGGCGTCTGGCGCTAAAGAGTCTTATCAATAAATCACACAGAGGTTCTGAGTTTTCAGCTCATGAAGCGTCCAGCAGCGCTCGGATTTTACGACTGACCATCCCAATCTGATAAGGTTTGACCAGTATATCATATTGATCCGGAGGCATGTCAGCCTGTTGAAGTTGTTCCCTGTCATAACCGGATGAAAAGATGACCTTTACTTCAGGATCAATCTCTTTCATTTTCTCAGCAGCTTTTACCCCACTTAAGTTTGGCATGATAATATCCATAATCGTCAGAGAAACAGTCTCACGATTTGTCCTGTATGTTTCTACGGCATCCATGCCGTCTGAAGCAAGCAACACCCGATAGCCCAGCGTATCCAATACATCTTTCATGGTAGTCAGAATTTCATGATTATCATCTACCACAAGAATCGTTTCTCCACGACCTTCAGATCCTGTATTATCATCTTCTTCTTTTATCACGGATCCTTTCTCATCAACCAGTGGCAAATAGATATCTACCGTAATGCCCAAACCACGATTATCCAGCTCTATGATGCCCCCTTGCTGATGAATAGCACCATAAGCCATAGCCAGACCCAACCCTGCGCCTTCCGCCTCTTTGGTGGTGAAGAATGGTTCAAATACATGGTTTAAAACCTCATCACTCATGCCGCAACCGTTATCTTTGACCATGAGATGAACTAAGGCATACGATTCCAGCTCAGGATGATTCTCCGCAAACTTTTCATCTGCCACAAACGGCTCAACTTTCAGAATAACTACGGGTTTTTCAGCCTCGGAAACTGCATCACGAGCATTAGCCAACAGATTGAGAAGCAGTTGTTGCATCTGATTGGTATCACCACGAATCACCAATTCCTGTTTACATATATCCTGAATGAAATGAATGTTTGCGGGCATGACCTTTTTATTTAATGTGATCACTTCTCTAATATATGAGACCAGATCGAATGGACGCATCTCAACACCGATGTCTTTATGGGCAAAGGTTAATAAGCGCTTGATCATATCTGCAGCTTGAAAACTCAATGACTCTACTGTTTCCAGATTTTTCACCACATCAGGTGAGGCTTGAGATTTTAATTTGGCCAGATAGAGATTGCCCGTCATACC
>JAJFLF010000087.1 GCA_021772845.1 Mariprofundus sp. | reverse complement strand
CCAGTGCTTTCGTGCAATTTTGCGACCTCTGCGCTGTAACCTCCAGCCATACAAAATCTCAGCCACACGATTTTGTACCACTAAAGGCAACGTTGTGTCCTTTAGTTCAAATGGTCCATCCCAAAACATACCTATCGAATCATTCCGAATTGTCTTTTTAGATGGTGGGGCTGTTTCTCGACAAGACTTGGTTACTGTATGTTCATATGGGGGAGAGGGTTCAAATACTAATGGTTGCACAATAGCCTTGCTGGGGAGGATCTCAATCCACCATGCTACAACAGAATCGTCTTGGTCTGGGTGTGCTGGCAAGATGGTGATATTTCCTTTACTCATAGCTTATTCCTTTGTTGTGTTTACGTTTTATTATGACTATTCGAGTGAATTTAATTGTTTTCCTAAGGTGCCCATGGGCACCATTTTACCGTGGGGCACCTTAGGCTTGGGCACCTTAGGGAGCCTGTTGGTATTATTAGGGTTAGAGGTCATATGACCTACAATTAAGGCCTAAGGTCCCCAAACAAAAGGGTTGGGGACCTTAGGGTGGATTACATAATTTTCTAGCAGGAAAGTCCCATACCCAGCATCCTTTATCAGCGGCACCATTAATACGGATGGAATATGCTCCAAGAGCCGCTTTTGCTCGCTTAATAGTTGCCCATGAATGGCCGTCTGCTGCAGATGCTTTTTTTATACTTGCAGAAGGCTGCCCTTCATTCTCTAGATAATGACGTAGCCAATCTTTTGCTTCATCAAGCGAAGACGTGTCGCTTTCTCCATCTTCGATAGCTGCCATCAACTCATGCGCAGTTCCATCAAGCACATTGCCCCAAGCTACCGTCTGCCCTTCGATGCCATCCTGTACATCTTTTCGGGTAAGGCTGTATTCAAAGCCACCACCATCTGGACCAATATTTGACTTGCTGCGAATAAAACGCCGATTTTCACCTTCTTCAAGAGGTTTAACGGTACACATAACAATTCGAGCTAGGGCAGCAAATGCAAGTGAACCAGTGACACGTTCTGTAGGGTCATTGCCTTTTGTTCCTTTAGTGAAATGTGTAATTCCAAGTATTGCTGCTCCCACTTTTGAGGCCAAATCCACTAAAGGCTGCAAGGCTCTTCTAACTTCAGCATTTTTGTGGGAATCGCCAGCAACAGCACTAACAATCGGATCAACTATAATTAATGAAAGGCCCTCTATGCGAGAGGTGCTTTCTAACAGTTTGTTCATATCAGTAGCAGGATCAAAGCTACGGTCTCCATCTTTATCTTTTGTGTCACCAACAAAGAATACACGCTTTATGTCAGCACCGGATGCACTAAGGCGAGGAATAAGACTGTCGGCAGGGTCATCTTCACCAGACCAGATCAGCACGCCTCCTTTTTCTGCATTCAAACTATCCGGCCATTGTCCTCCGACGGTAACAGTAGCGGCCATATCAAGCGCAATTGTGGTTTTTCCAGTGCCTGCTTGTCCTGCAATAAGGTGTAACTTTCCACGCGCCAGATAGTAGTGCCAGAGCCAGTCTATAGGTTCCATTTGAATATCCGTTGCCGCCAAAATATCCACATGGAGAGGTTCTGCTTTACTATGATTTTTCTTTCCACTTTGGCTCTTATAATCCATGCCCATCTCTACCGCTGCTGCATGAACAGCAGCTTTGCCATTGCCATGTTCCAGATATCCAAACACATCGAAAACGTCATGTGCCTCACCATCAGCTAATGGGTCTGAATCACCATGATGACTGTAAAGAATTTCAGGCCGTCCATCTTCTCCACCTAGTATGTGAACACCTGGATTTCCTGATGTGCTGTTAGGAGACAACCATTTACGCCACGCCTTTTGCTCATACCCATGCTTCCGCAAAAGATCGGCAAGGCTGTGTGTGCTTACATAGGCCCCAATGACATCATCACTGCCGCCCATACGAGGGTTATAGGTGGATACTACCTTTTGTTCTTTCGCATAGGCCGCTACGGCCTCACCTACACAAAAAAACTTACCGTTATGGACATAGTATTCAAAGTCAGCCAGAGCTTCTTCGGAGGGAACCCGTGGCAGATACCAAGGCTGGCCGAAGGCCCCGCTTTCTTTGGTCTGCGTAACAGTGCAACCCTGCAGCTGCACCGCCTCATGCAGAGTTGCGTTGCAGGCTTCCAGCTCACCTTTGGTATATGGCCTATTCGTCCATACGAATGCTCTCCAGCGATTGCCTTTACCATTCTGTTGATGGCTATGAGTGGTATGGACTACGTGTGAGAGCCCTAGTGCTTTCAGAGCCTCATGAGCTAATTTAGCTGGAGGCGCTGATAGTGCATTAACCTCCCCTGTCTTAAAATCAAAGCTGCTATCACCATCTATAATTAATACATCAGCGGTGCTCATGTTGGCATCGGAGCGATTGCCATCGCATGGGCCTCGCAACACATGGGTTCCATCCTTGATGCCAACCGTAGGCTCGAAGTCTTTCAGACTTAGCTCACGGTTCTCGGAAAGCTGTTTAACCTTCACGCCTTTGGAAAAGAATGCATAAGTCGCTGCCATTATTTTATCCCCAATACGGCTAGGTACCTTTCGGGGCTACATTGGGTAGCCTTTATGTAATGAAAACCTCGTGGGGCTATAGTTACTGGCCCTATGCCGTAGATATTTTGACCTGCTAAGCTGAATAAGGGTAATGGCTGGGTTGGTGTGCTACTTTTATGAATCATGTTTAGCTCTTTCTTAAAGGCTTTGTAGGTCTTCGCGCAAGCCTTGCTGCAAAAGCGTTTGGGTTTTTGGCTACTATTTGAGATATGTTCAGTGGGCGCTCTACACGTCTGACATCTGGAAGGGACTATTGTGTTGGATGTCATTGCGAACCTTCCAGCTCGCCTTTGTTAATTCGCTCCACAAGATCCTCTATGTCGCATTTTTTCCATGCGCTGCATCTAGAGGCTATTTTTACAGGTTTTGGATAAATTCCTTTTTGGATATTTTCGTACCATACAGAGGTGCTGACAGGGATGATTTTTAGAA
>JAJFLF010000086.1 GCA_021772845.1 Mariprofundus sp. | reverse complement strand
ATCGTGCAACTTGCTGGCGCACTGGAGCGCCACTATTCACATCCGCTAGCCAAAGCCATTTGCGCCTCCCTGGAAGCACAGCAGCTACATTTCCCTGATTGTGTTGATGCCACACTGTTTCCGGGCATGGGTATCGGCGGCCATGTTGATGGAGAGCAAGTGTGGGTCGGCAATCAACGCTTGATGCAGCAACAGGGTATCAGCATGCCTGCCAGCATGATTGAGGCTTGTCTGCACATTGAATCAAACATGGCCGTACCAGTACTGGTTGCAGCCAGTGGAAAGCTGCTGGGCCTGCTTCGCATCGAAGATGAGCTACGTGATGGCGCGTTCGAACTAATCAAAAGCTTAAGCGGGCGCGAGATCGGCATCACCCTGTTAAGTGGTGACTCGGTAGCTGCCGCCAGTCACTTGCAACAGCAACTCTCAAGCTATGCCAATGCAAGCGTGCATGTGATTGGAGGTGTCTTGCCAGAAGAGAAAGCTGATCATGTCTCAGCCCTGCAAGAAAAAGGCGAACATATATTAATGGTAGGTGATGGCATCAATGATGCACCAGCGCTGGCCCAAGCGAATATTAGCATTGCTATGGGTAGTGGCACGGATGTATCGATGGAATGTTCTGATATTGTATTGATGAGCAGTGATTTGAGCCGTATTCCCTGGGCACTTCAGCTAGGAGAGCGGACCATCACAACCATCCATCAGAATCTAAGCCTATCGTTGGCTTATAATATCATGCTCGTGCCGGCAGCCATGGCAGCTTGGATCACACCCTTGTTTGCTGCTATTGCGATGCCGATCAGCTCTCTGTTGGTGATAGGAAATGCCATTCTTATCAGACGGCATATGCGCAAGAAGAAAAGCTCTGCTTCATAACCATATTACGATACTAAGATAAACAAAAAGCCCCGACGCCATAGGAGGGGAGGAAGGAACAGCGCCGGAGCTATCTTGCTGTTGTTTTTATTTAAGCGTATTCAGGAATGCCACCACTGCATCAGCTTTTGCATCGCATTTTTTCTGGTTACCCATCTTGGTTTTGGCATGATCATCACCACTCAAAGCTTTGATGGCTTTTTTAGACTTACAAACCCACGCTTTCATATTTTCATCATTCCAGACCCAGCCCCCCTTCTTCAAGGACTTGCCATATTTTTTAAAGTCAGCAACAGCTCCGGCTTCAGCACCCATAATACCAAACAGATTCGGGCCGGATTTATGTTTACCACCCTGATCAAATGTATGGCAGCTCTTACACTTACTTTCAGCTCCGGCCACCGCTTCACCAACAACCAAACCGCTAGATAATATAGCTACTGCACCCATCGCAAAAATAGTTTTTTTCATAGCAATCTCCTTAACATACTTTAGGAATACATGTTAAGGAGGTCAGTCGATCCTGTCAATCACTCTTAATGTTATTGCCCCCCACATCTATGACGATTACGATCACTGCAAACGGAGGAATCATGAGTGTCATTTACGGCTTAATCCCAGGCATGATTATTCTTGGCCTGATCAGTGTATTGGTCTTTTTCTGGGCTGTAAAAAATGGTCAGTATGATGATATGGAAGGTCCTGCCCATCGTATTCTTGATGACGATGACATCGATCAAACAGCGGATAACAGTCACACTCCGGATAAAAAACGCTCATCACAAACAACTGCTACAAACGAAGCAAAACATGATTGATACATTGCCATCAGCCCTGTTGCTAATGCTCTCACTGGGTTTTATGGGCAGCCTGCACTGCATTGGCATGTGTGGCGGCTTGGTGGCGGCAGTCAGCATGAGCCATACAAATATCTGGTGGTCCGGCTTAGGCATATATCAATTAGGACGTGTAACTACCTATGCCCTGCTCGGCCTACTGGTTGGCCTCTCCGGTGTCGCCTTGCAAGCTTTTGGTGGCGATCTCATACAACGCTCACTCGCCATTATTGCGGGTGTCATTATGATTATTTTCGCACTGAATCTGGCTGGCTGGTTACCTGATCCCTTACGGCGTTTCAGCGCGTGGGCAAGCAGGAAAACAGGTTTATCTCAATTGGCCAAAAATGCTTCGTCTCACGCCCGTGCAGGTAGCTGGTATACACTTGGCCTAGCCAATGGACTCTTACCCTGCGGTCTCGTCTATGCCGCCCTATCCCTTGCTCTGGCCGCCAACAGTGCACAGACAGCCACACTCATGATGATCGCCTTTGGCATGGGCACTATCCCTGCGATGATGCTTGCACCTTCGTTATTACACAAAATGACTCCGAGTTTACGCACCAAAGCCATCTCTATCGCCGCACTGCTGATGATCGCCATGGGTCTCATCATCATATTTCGCAGCCCCATGCCGATGATGCACTAAACCAGTAAAATCAAACCAGCCTAAAAGCGCCAGCTGACTGACTCTTTACGGCCTTCTATTCAACTTTGACAACAAATAGGATTTTTTCGTTACAGAGACAAATGCTCTGATAGGAAATCGATCAACACTTTTACTTTTCGGGAAAGGTTTCTATTGGAAGGGTAAAGGGCAGAGATCGAAACTGGCGGCTGGTTGAATTCAGAAAGCAACAAACAAAGTCTCCCTTCATCAATATATGACTGAAACAGAATACTTGGCGCAAAGGCGACTCCCATGCCTTCCAATGCAGCTTTAACAATCAGATTGCCATCGTTGCATGCCAAGTTTCCTCGGGTATTTACTGTTGTCTCTTTTCCATCAGGAAGCTTGAAAGGCCAGTGTTGGCTTAGCTTTGAACTGGCATAAATCAAACAGTTGTGTTGCGTAAGCTCTGTCGGGTTTTCAGGCATACCATATTGATCAATATATTCAGGCGAAGCAACCACCTGAAACACACACTCGGACAATTTTCTACAAATCAGGGATGAATCCTCCAGATGACCAATTCGCAGTGCCAGATCTATGCCTTCGTTGATCATATCTATCGCAGAGCCGCTAGCAATGACCTCAAGTTGAATGTCCGGGTATTGCTTCTGGAATGTCAGAAGAACATCTCCTGCACGCGATATGATAAGACTCTGAGGTACGGTAATGCGTATGCGTCCTCGAGGGTTCTGCTGGCTATCTAGGACTTCTGCCTTGGCTTTTTCGGCTTCACTGACGATGAGCTGACAATGTTTGTAAAAGGTGGAACCTTCATCGGTCAGACTAAGTGTGCGCGTCGAACGGTGTAGCAGCCGCACATCCAAGCTGCGCTCTAATTGAGATACCTGCTTACTGGCAAATGATTTCGATATGCCCAGTTGTTCAGAGGCTCTTGTAAAACTTCCGGCCTCGACTACCGCTGCAAAGGTCTCCATCCAGGTCAAAATCGCCATATTAACACCTCACAGGAAACAGTTATTTTACAATAAGGCAGTTTATCGACCTTGTTGTCAACAATATAATTGCGCAATTGAAAGACACTTATGATGTTAACAGGAGTTAAAATGTTAAAAAATTCAGAATCACAATATGGTATTATTGCAAAAGGGTTTCATTGGTTGCTGTTTTTGATGCTCAGCTTTTCAGTCATTGCAGGTAATTTTCTTGCCTCAATGCCAAAAGGCGTGGAGAAATTACAAGCCGCAGGGATGCACAAATCATTTGGTTTAATCATTCTTACCTTGATATTAACGCGTTTAGCTTGGCGCTTATTCAATACAACACCCAAACATCCGGATGGCACAACCCCTGCGAAAGCAGCTTTAGCCAACGCGATACATTGGGGTCTTTATGCCTTGATGCTTGCACAACCTATAGCGGGCATTCTGATGTCACAGGCATTCGGGTATCCGGCCAGTCTGTTTGACATCGTTGATTTTCCAACGCTAATTGAAAAAAACATCGAACTTGCAAAGCTCTTTAAAGCGGCCCATGGAACTATATGGACTGTATTACTTATAGCAGTGGTCGGGCATGTAGGGGCTGCGTTATATCATCATTTTATCGAAAAAAATGATGTTTTAAATCGTATGGGATTCAAAACAAAAGAGTAGTGAAGAGCTTAGATTGTGCGATGACAAGCACAATCCAAGCTCTTACTAGCAATAACCGGGGACAGGCTGAAGCTCCCCTA
>JAJFLF010000085.1 GCA_021772845.1 Mariprofundus sp. | reverse complement strand
GCCTGCATCAGAACCACGGATATCTTTAATTGTAGCCAAAGAGAGTAGATCGTTTAAGGCTAAGGTGCGGAATAGAGGCTGTTCTGCCAGCCAATCTGTCAATTCCTGAACCAGAGCCAGGCTCTGCTGATTATAAATACCCTCTTTTTCATCATTGATGATGCCGATAATCACCATGTCTGAGCTGCCAAAGCGTTCTTCGAGTACCTGCTTGTTGATATAAGCATCACTGTGTTGAGGTAGCATGGCATCAAGATCTGTTTCGATATGAATCTGACGCATCTGGTTCACTGCAATGGCTGTGGTTAGAATCAGTAACAACAACACCGATTTTGGATGGGTAAGTACCCAGTTAAAAATTCGTTTCATTATTTATTCCCTTATTTAGCGCGATAGCCGCGTTTGAGCATACGCTCAGAAAAGATACGATCAGAAATCCCTGTATTGTAACGATGTTCAGAGAAGCTCAACTCAGTACGATGACCTGTCTGCTTATTGGTCATGGTACCGCTCATCGCTGTCCAGACGCCATCAATCTGTTTGATCTCTTCAGAGACAAGTTGTTTTAGCTCTTGGCCTTTTCTATCCCAGAAGTCCACACGTACATACAGATTGATATCTTTACGGATATAGTAACGGGTGTTCGAATAACCAAGGTTTTTCTTCAGATCATCGGTTTTCGGCTCACCTTCAACAATCCACATATCAAAACCATCGACAGCTTCCGAGCCGGTCAGTGTCCAGTTGTAATCTTCTAGTTCCGGTGTCTGTTTGATATCTTCAAAGGTAAAATCGGTGCCCATGAAATAATCACCGCGATCAGATGCGGAGATACGACGCACTTTTTTCAGAGCGGGAAGATAGAGCCACTGATCATCATCTTTCTCAATGCCATCATAATCCCAGGTTAACAGTCCAGTATCACGGATGTTCGATGGAGCGAGAAAATAGGTGATCGATTTACTGTCTTTGCCATAATCTTTACGTAACGAGATCATCTCACGTTCACGTACATTGCCACGGCGATCAATCAGGCGCTGTTTCATATGTTGAATCAGGTCATCACCATCATCTCGTGCATCCACCAGTTTCATGATATCCAGTCCGGTCATCTCATTACTGTAAGCCGGAGCGGCCAACAGTAGAGCGACACTAAAAATAAGCAGGCTTAATTTTTTCATGATATTCTCCTTTCTTCATTCTTTATGTTATACAGGTAACGGTAGGTCAGTGCGAAAACCACAGTCCAGACGGTTGATCGTAGTGTCATGGCTGCAACGGTGCGCAGTTCATACGCTCCGTCAGTAAATATATGCCAACCCAAGAGGGCAAATACAAACAGAGTAGATATTGCAATGTAGAAGGCAATCCACACAGACCATTGTTGGCGTAGTGCGATACCAACGCCTGCTATGATATAAGTGAATCCAGCCACAAAATTAAACCAGAGCACAGATGGAACATAGTCTCCGGCCGCAACCCGGTAGCTATCATCGCTGAACAGTACCTGCCCACCGGACTTAATAGTCATGATGCCAAACAGCACCGCGATCAATGCCATAATGTACATCGTTATTTTGTTGTTGCTTTTAGTCTCTTGTTTTGTCAATTCACAGCACCTCAGCTTGCGCAAGTGCCACAGGCACCGCCGTGTTTTACACCCAGTTTGATCAGGATCTTCTCCATCAAACACCAGCGGGTAAACCCAGACTGAAACAGGTTGGCGCCAACAAACAGGGTGAACCAGAGCCAGGTCGGCCCATTCAAGACGGTCCCGTTATACACCGAGCTAAAAATTACCGATAGTATGATAAAAAATCCTGCAATAATGCGAATCACACGTTCTGTAGTCATTTTATTCTCCTTACTTAAGTGTTGCTGCCGGCAGTTGGAAGCTGGCATGGCAGGCGATGCAGTTGTTCATTGTTTCAGACAGTTTTATCTGAATGGCTTTGGCTGGTTTGCCCTCTTTGGCCATATTGGCGATATCATCAAATGCATAATGGGTGCCGAAACCCAGTTTTTTGAATTCCAGTGGAAGTTTGGCACGCAGACTGAAATCCACAGTGGCAATGGCAGCACTGCCTATTGGGCGTGCTGCAGCTTCTACTGCTGCCAGATCATCATTGGCAAGCGCCTCTACAATCGCCTGTGTTGTTTCCAACAGCATGCGCATCTCGCCCAATACCGCCTGACGTTCAGCAGGCTCCAGCAACACAGACGTACGGCCATCTTCAGCTTTTTCAGTGTTACCGAGTACAATCACTTTGAATGCACCTGCGGCGAGAATGCTCACGAGTAGTCCGATGGCGATCCAGTGGGGTGTTGTCTTCTTCATGTCTATCTCTCCTTACTTAAGTTTGATTAGTTTGTCTGAAATATGTTGCAGTGTTTTGATGGTGATTGCTTTCTCTTCATCCGAAATGTCACTGAGCATCTCCTGCTGAAAGTCAGCAACCAGAGGTGTTATTACTGCCAGCGCCTGATGACCTGATTCCGTTAATTCAATGCGAAAGCAGCGGCGGTCATCCGGGCATGCATTGCGCTCGACAAAACCTTTTTTGGTTAAGCCGTTAATACGGCGGGTGATGGTAGTTTTGTCGCGCATGGTGGCAGCAGCGATTGCAACCTGGGTCATTGGCCCTTGTTCTTGTAGGCGAAAAATAATGGCAAAATCCTGGGCTGACAGGGCGTAACCATGGGCGCTGAAGCGTCTGGAAATCTCTTCTGTCATTAGAAATGCAGTACGGTTTACATTCATGCCGATTGCCCTCTCAAGCTTAAAACGTTGCGTTGATTCGAGCATAGTGTTGATGGCGTTTTCGAGCTTAATATCATGGATTGATTCGGGCATCTTTTCTCCTGTACGGCGAACATTAGCGGTAATAGTTGTAGTGTGCAACCAATATCGGAGGCTAAGTAGTTTGTTGAAATGTGAAACATGTGCTTCTGGTATGGGTGTTGCTTGTGTTTTGCTTGATAAGCCATCAATATAAACTGTTTCATGGAGGTTCTATGGATAACAAAATGATCGAAGCGTTAGGTCCATTGGCCAGATTGGCGGGTGTTTGGGAAGGTGGTCAAGGTGTTGATATATCTCTGGTGAATGGGCAGGAAGCTTTGACATCATTTCACGAACGCATTGTTTTTGATCCGCTTGGCCCTGTAAATAATGGGCCTCAGGTTCTCTATGGCTTGCGTTATGCTATGACCGCCAGACGCCTGGGAGAGAAGGATGCGTTTCATGAAGAGCTTGGTTATTGGCTCTGGGATGCTGGTCATAATCAGGTGTTACGTTGTTTTATGGTGCCGCGTGGTGTGTTGGTCAATGCCGGTGGTGATGCTGAGGTTAATAGTACAAACCTGCATCTGTCGGCTGAAATAGGTTCTGAAACATATGGCATTTTATCAAATAAATTTCTGCATGATTCACATAAAACGATAAAATATATTCTGGATGTAAGCATTCACGATGATGAGCAATTCAGTTACAAAGAAGACACGCAGTTATGGATTCCTGCCAAAGAGGCAATCTTCCACCATACCGATCAAAATAGCTTGGTAAGACTCGAATGATCAAACCTACACTCCTCTATGGCAACAGGTGAACGTTTAATGTTGAAGTGAGCAGATACGGTCTCAATAGGGGCTTGCTCTACCACTGTATGGCTACTACCTTGTATTTTGGAATTAGCTAATTTTATATATCAGTCACATTGATCAACAGGATGCACGCATATGCTACTTAGCCCCGAATCACTTGTTATTGACGCTTTTTGTGCTCGTCTGGAGCAGTTTTACCATCTCAATTATGGCGATACGGAAGTCCCTTATGGCGAAGTTGCTTCCTGGGCGGCACGACTCTCATTAGAGAACATCGCCAACAGCGATATGCTTTATCATGACCTTGAACATACTGTGATGGTGACTGTTGCCGGACAATCCATTCTGCATGGCAAACAACTTATTCATGGTGGTATCTCGGCAGAAGATTGGCTGCACGTTACTCTTGCGATGCTCTTTCATGATATTGGCTACTGCAAAGGCATTTGTCGTGAGGATTCCGATAATACGTTTGTTATTTCTGAATTGGGCAAAACCATCGAGTTGCCAGAAACTGCTACAGATGCGCAATTGACACCTTACCATGTGGATAGGGGAAAGGTGTTTGTTCGAGAAAGGTTCGGTCGCAATACCCGCAATATCGATGTTGATCGTATCGCACGATATATTGAGATGACCCGCTTTCCTGTGCCAGCCGATGAGGTACCCGATGATCCTGATGGTTTGGGAGTGCTGGTGCGTGCTGCCGATATGCTTGGTCAACTGGGTGACCCGAGTTATTTAAATAAAATACCGGCACTCTTTTATGAGTTTGAACAGCTTGGTTGGAATAAAAAATTCAATTATCAAACACCCTGGGACTTGCGCCACAATTATTCAGGTTTTTATTGGCAGCAAGCCAATCCGCATATCGAACCGGTCATGCCATATCTGAAAGCTACTGAGGATGGTCGTCAGTGGATTGCCAATTTACACGCACATGTATTTAGCGTTGAACATTTTGAAGCCCCATAAATAGCTCTGAGCTTATAGAGACTGGCTTGGCTGATCAGTTCATGAATCGCCACTCTAATAGCGTAAGTTGTATACCTGAGTAGCACCGATGCCTTTCAAATCCATATCTACACAGTCATAACTATCAATCAGATGTTCAACCGCCTGAAACGTTGTTTTGTCGACCAGGATTTCACCACCTTTGGCTTTACCTTCAAGACGAGCGGCTAAATTCACATGCGGTCCAATCACTGTAAACGCGCGCCGGTCACGGGCTCCAAGAATACCGATTACAGCTTCACCACTGCCAATGCCGACGCCAACTTCCATGACGTAATCGCCCTGCGTGCATCGCATATCGTTCATGGTTGAGATATCTCTTTGAATACGAAGTGCCGCGCGCAAGGCTGAATGGGCACTGTCCTCTTGCTCATTGAGTACCCCAAAAACTGTCATAGCTCCATCACCGGTAATTTTATCCACCAAGCCAAATTCATTGAGTATGGGCGGTAACATTTTATCCATATATTGATTCAGCACATCCATCACATGCTGCGGATCATATTTTTGATTAAATATCGTAAAACTACGAAGGTCGATAAACATGGTAGAGATATTGCGACGCTCTCCTTTAGCATCAAAGGTTAAACGACCTCCAATACTGCGCTCGGTAACAGCGCCGCCCACATAGCGATCAAGCACCCTGCGCTGCTGATCTCGCAGCAGGCTCAGCTCATTGGCATTCTGCTGCTGTAGCTGTTCCTGTTTGGTCTGCTCTGTGACATCGAGAAAGAGCAGCCAGGGGATGCCTCCTGAATGAAAACCATGAATATCTGTAAAATAGCCATCGCGCAGCTCCATCTGAGGCAGAACGAAGTTTTCTTCAAAACTCTGTCCGCATAGATGAGGAAATGTGTCTTCCAGCACTGCTCCCGGCTCTACAGCATTATCATCGATATAACGGCACCAATCACCAGCGCTCTCTATGATACAACTGCAATCAGCATCCAGCTTTGCCCATGCCGGGGAGAACCGGTAAATCTGCATCTCTGCCAGATAATTGAGTAGAAGCTCCGGCGGCTCCGGTGTTGTCACGAGATCATTCGGCCGGCCAAGTGTACAAAAGCCGCCTCCACATTCTCGCCTGTACAGGCACTGGTCATGAAACAGTCCCAGCCTTCTTCACGAATTGCTGCCAGATCAGCATCGGATAGTTCCCATTCGTCCTTAAGATCTACCTTGTTCAGCAGTACTACAAAGGGAACATCTCCCACTTCAACCTGCATGCGTGCATGCAACTCACGTGCGGCATCCACGGTGGCGCTGCGCGTGCCATCGATGACCAGTAGATAGGCTGCCGAGCCCCGCATATAAGCGGCAGGAACCTTTTTAACAGACTCCTCACCGTGTACGTCCCATAACATCATGTTCACGCTTACATCATCAAGCTGCAAACTTTTTCGGTCTATTTTAACACCCATCGTGGAGAGGTATTTGTCGGAAAAAATACCCTTCACAAAACGGCTGACTAAACTTGTCTTGCCAACGGCAAAGGCGCCCAACAGACACACTTTTTTTTGCAATACACGACTCATGGTAAAGGGCTCCACATTAGGTCCAGGCGCGCAGCCCAGCCTTTGTTTCGGGTCATATAACCACTGATTTTTATCAGCTTGTAATTAACCCCATATTTTATCAATTCACGTTTCACTTTTTCTGCTCGTTTAAATGCCAATACTTTTGCCTGTGCACCCAATAGTCTTGAATAGCCGGTGATTTGCACATGGCCCTGTGTGCTCTGTATCAATTCGCTCTGTTTGATCAATAAGCTGGCAAGGCGTTCGATCTTTGATGTTTCACCATCCATGAGCTGGCTACTATGCGCTGAAAAATGCAAATTTGTATTAAGCAGTCTTGTTTTCAGCGACGCCAGGACCTTTTCTGCTACCACCAAATCCTGCTGCCAAATCGTATCCACACCATCAATACGAAGAATGAGCTTGGCGGCCTTCTCTATCCAGGCGGCAGTGGCAAAGCCGGATATGATGAGCTCACGTTTATTCAGCTCCAGAATTACCGACTCTGGTGTCTGTAATTCGCGTCTAATTTTAGCCAGCAGATACGCATTCGATCCCGTATCAATTAACGCTTTCGTGTCAAAACGAATGATGCCTGCGATTCTTTTTGCACGCTTTCTGGCATTGCTAATCCATTTATTCGGAGCCTCTCCTTTGGCGGTAAGTCTACCGCGCCTGACGCTCAGGCGAACCGATGATGGTGGTTTGAGCAAGCGAATGGATTTGCGTAAAAGATATGCATCCGAATGTATGATTTCCAAATTAGAATAATCATAACCATTGATTCCAGGGATGATATCGAGCGCTCTTCCAGCCTTTTTCTGCCATCTTGATGAAGCTTTACCTGTGATAACAAGAAGAGCCTGATTAACACTTAAATGCACCGATGATGGAGGTCTAAGCAAACGAATGGATTCGCTTAACAGGTAGGCGTCCGACTGCGTATTCACCAGCCCCGAACCGTTATAGGCCTTAATCCCGGAGACGATGTCTGTGGCTGTGGTGGCCCTTTCAACCCACTGCTGCGACGCTTTCCCCGTGGCGATAAGCGTGCCTTGCTGAACTCTTAATCGAACCGATGATGGTGGGTTAAGCAATCGGGTTGATTCGCGCAATAGATAGTCATCTGAGTCCATATCTAACAGGGCTGAACCGTTATATTCCCTTATCTCAGGTACAAGATCTGTCACCGTTGCTGCCTTATTCAGCCATGCATGTGGCGCCTTTCCTTCTGCTATCAGTACTCCATCAGCGATACTCAAATGAACTGTGGCTGGTGGCTGTAGCTCTTTAATGGCAAGTCGTAACAGATATTCAGGCGAATCGCTGAATACCAGCTCATCGGTGACTATCTCGGAAATTCCAGGCAATGCTGGCAGCATGTCTCTGGCCCGATCCAGCCAGGCGTGTTGAGCAACGCCACTGATCGTTAATGTGCTATCGTCGAGTTTAAGCTCTGTCTTTGCATCAGGTTTGAGTAGGAGTTTAACTCTCCTGAGTAGTATATCAGTTTCCAACGACTGATATGGTGTCCACTTCAAGGTGACATCGTCTTTGGAAAACCCATGTGTATGCAGCAGTTTGTCCGATTCATCTGAGAGAGGATCACGTAATCCGCTAACAAGCAGGCTTCCCTCTTCATGCGAATGATGGATCACAACAAAGCCCGGCAGGGTATCTAAAGCACGTACCAGCTGTTGCTCTCGTTCGTTCTGATACCAGCCCCAGGCGGACCAGCCAAGCAGTGTCAGTGCCAGTGCGACAAGCATGAGCTTGGCTTTGAGGTTGGAGCCCGACGTCGGGCTTGCCGTTTGCGATAACAGGCACGACTCCATCTCCGGACGCACCGTATTAAATACGGATGCATCACCATCAAAGTCATCGAGTTCAGTTGCCATATGTTTGTGAATCGATTCGCAGCGCTGCTGCAACATCTCATTAAACTCTGCTGGAGCATTGCCGCGTACCACTGCGGCTAATACGACTTTTGAACCCGCTTCGATATAGACGACCATATTGCCGATATTCAGCTTTTCAATGGAGTCGCTCGATTCGACCTGAAATGAATCCCGGACAAAATCCTGAATAGCTGTGAGCATACTGGAGACCAGATCCGCATTCTCCGTATCTCCCTCCAGAAAGCTGACATGTTGCAGTAACAGGCCATCGGCTTTATGAATCAGAAAGACCTGCTCTACGCGGTAGGTCAGTGTATGCAACATCACGATCTCGGCGAAGGATTTGCCGGTCTGGATGGATTTCAGTCGCCATCTTAATCCCTGCAAGCTGAACGAGTTTTCCAGCATATAATTTAACGACTGCACCATGCCATGCATAATCGAGATGATCGCCTTTCTGATTGCCGGCATCATGACTGGAAACAGGGCATCACCGAGCTGGTCAGGATTTTTACGCACCGAGGCATACAGGGATGACTCAACAGTAGGAGCGAGTGCATCGGCTAAGGCTCCGGGTTGCTGTTTCTGGTTCACTTGCACAGCCTGATGCAGTACACGGCCCACATCAGAGGCATGCAATTCCGGATTTTCCAAGTGCTCCTGTAGAACATCAATCTGCCGGGACTCTTTACCCAGCAGCAACTCCTTCAGGCGTTTCAGGTCACTATTCGCTTCCATGCCACCAGATTCGGGAGCACTTTCGCCATCTCTATTTTTCTCACGCTGATCAGACATCTGCTGACGCAGTCCCTCCTCAGATTACTTGCTGGAAGGCAATGGAAATTCGTCTTTCAGCCGCAGTGCCATTTCAGATAACAGTTCAGCCAGTGAGGCACGGTCTGTTTTAGTATGTTGCAGTTCGTTTGTCGCCTGCACCAACGCGCTGTTCAGTTGCTCACGTGTTGCATTAATATCGCTACTGAGTGATTTAGACTGAGTCAGTAACTGTTCTCTAAGTTCCCTGTTCTGGGAAGCAACTGAATCATCCAGATGGCTTAGTTTACGCAGCAATTCTTTGGAGAGTTTCTTGATATCTTCTGTTAATTCTTTGTCATCGGCTTCGCGCTCATCGCGCTCTTTGCCCAGGCGGTTGTTGAGCGCATCCATTTCGCTTCGCATATAGGATTCCAATGCATCAACACGTGTGCCTGTATCATTCTTCATTGTCGTTAATTCGCTTAGCAGGCGCTCTTCTAAACGTTGAAATCGACTCTCATAATCACGCATTTGTGATCCGAAAATAATATCTCTGATTTGGTCGACGTTACCAACGCCTGCGAGTTCATCTCCCGCCGATGTGCTGTTTTCTGCATCTTTGGCTTCTTTTGTCATATTCTCTCCCTCGGTACTATCAATCTCTTTTAGAGTCATGTTTGTCGGTACTTATCACCTCTTTCAGCAGGTTTTTCAGTACCTTAATCCTATACGGTTTCTGTATGAAACCACTCACGTCTGAGGTCCAATCACCGACATTTGCCTTGTTGAAGCCGCTGGTGAGGATTACTTTCACATCGTGATTCATTTTCTTCAACTCAGTGAAACATGCCTTGCCATCCATCTGTGGCATGCTCAAATCCAGTATAACCGCAGCAATTTCCTTGCCATGTTGGCGGTATATTTCAAGGGCACTGTTACCATCCACTGCAGTCAACACTTGAAAGCCTATGCTTTCAAGTATTTTTGTCTCCGTACGCCGTACATCATCATCATCATCAGCCAACAATATGGTGCCTTGTGATTGTAGTTTTTCAGCTTCGCTGAATATCACGCTTGGGTCGTTGGACGGATTGCTGCTCTGAACGGGAAATACTATTCTGAACGTAGTTCCCTTACCCACGATAGAGTCAATTTTAATGGCGCCACGGTGACTGCGGATAATACCAAGAACGGCACTCATGCCTAAACCACGGCCAGTAGGTTTGGTCGTAAAAAACGGTTCAAAAATGCTAGCCTGTGTCTGTTTGTTCATACCGCAGCCTGTATCCGCAACATCCAGGTAGATGTAGCTTCCTTCAGGCAGGTTCACATCCAGGTAAGTGCTGGATAGATATGCAGCATCCACCTGCATGAGACCTGTCTGGATACGAATGACCCCGTTGTTCTCTGCAATCGCATCAGCTGCATTGATTACCAGATTCATGACGATCTGTTGCATCTGCGCGCCATCGCCATTCAGACAAGGCAGTGCCTTATCCAGGTCCAGCTTTAAGCTGACATTTTTTGGAATCGATATCTCCAGCAGTCTCTGGGTCTCTTCAACCAGTGTGGTAAGACTGATGGGTTTGACGACAAAGCTCCCTTTGCCGGAATAGGCCAGCATCTGCCTGCATAGTTCAGCAGCCTTCTCGCTGGAAAGCATGATCCTCTCGATATATTTCTCAGCATTCTTCGGCCTGCGATTCAATTCAAACGTGGCCATGGACGCATTACCCATGATCGCAGCAAGAATATTATTAAAATCATGCGCGATGCCACCGGCTAATACCCCCAGAGATTCAAGGCGTTGGTCATGTTCAAGTTGGGCCTGTAATTTCTGACGCTCCTGCTCAGCTTCGATGCGCTCGCTGACATCAGCCCAGGATCCGATGATTTCACTGGGGTGACCCTGTGCATCGTTCACCAGCACCATTTCATCAGCCAGCCAGTGCCAGTTACCGTGATTATCCTGAACACGATATTCGAGTTTATTGTGCCCATCTGTGCACAGGTTTTTAAGTGCTTCTGACAAGAGTGGCCTGTCATCAGGATGCACATGCTCTGCCCATGCATCAGCGCTACCTTGTAATTTCTGTTCATCATGTCCAAGCAGCTGGTTAATATTTGGGCTAATGAAGTGTAAGGGCCAGAGCTTTTTTACCTTGCGGCTGTAGATGATTACCGGCGCAGAATGCAGAAGAAATTCCAATCTGTCCTTACTGTTTTTCAGTGAACGCGCAGCTTCCACGCGCTCAGTGATATCATGGCTGATAACCACCGCATGCGTGACGTGTCCCTGCTGGTCGCGGTAAGGGGTGAACCTGCTGCTGTACCAGCGTAGCCCTTTGTTGGGGAATGAATACTCAAACTCATGTTCGATCTGTTTTCCGGCAAGGCACATATCTAACCTGGCGCGGATACCACTCTCAAGCAGCTCGTCGCCCCAAATCTCGGCGACACTATTCCCTATAAGCATTTCGCGTGAACACTCAAACGCCTGACATAGAGGGTCACTGACTGCGACATAGCAGTAGTCTCTATCAATGATGTTCATAAAGTCATCGCTAGCATTCACAATGTGTGTATAGAGGTTCAGCGCCTCATTAGCAGTAGGGGCTGGGATCAAGGTTTGTTTGACCATGTGGAGATATAAGAAACAGAGAAAACTGCTGGAGCAGTCTTGGCCTCGGGCGTTTCAACTTGAAGACTCAAAAAGAGAGCGCTAGCCCGCAGCTGATAGCTCTTAAGTTCACAGTTTTTCCTCATGCCGAGTGTCCCTCCATGATTCATCGGAAAGCCCCTCTATTAGAATGGAACTCCACCCAATACTCATCATTCAGAATATCTGATTATAAGTTTAGTTTATAAGTTTCGCTTTGCAAGTGGAATGAGGTCTATGCGACGGGCAGATGCCTCGATCATAAAATCTGAAATTAGGTTTGTCAGAGCTGAAAAAGTGTGTGGTTTCTAAAAATAAAACCAGAGCCTCTCTTCAGCCGTAACAGATGTCTGTTCTCACGCTTGCTGCAGTGATAATTCTGAACAGCGCTGCATTCAGAGGCATTTTATCTCTGTGAAATTCAACACCCATCCTGAAACCAGCGCCTTCTTCCAGCCTGTTTTCATGATCGCTCCAGGCAATCGTGCCAAAGGCCACCTTTACTTCTCTTCCGCAGCGGTACTGCACTACTACCTGACTATCTTTTGCGATATTGGCATCAACGGAGAGGCAGGTCCCGAAGGGGGAGATATCCAGTAACTTCCAAACTTCAAAGGTTCGGTCGCCGACCAATAGAAAGAGTTCACCTTCGGGGTGCAGATCAAGATTAAAACAATATCTATCTTTGTTGCGTCGCTCGTTTCTCATTCTGACCTCCTGTTGTTGATAGTGAGCCTTACACTTCAAGCTCTTTCATCA
>JAJFLF010000084.1 GCA_021772845.1 Mariprofundus sp. | reverse complement strand
TTAGATGAGGGCCATTATAAAGCTTATCCAGCATCTGGCGGTCTATGTGGCGAGCGCCAGTAGATACTTTGATTTCACCCGGTTTTGAGCCAATGGCATCGGCAGAGTTAACGATGAAGTTCAGGATCAGTTGTTGAATTTGAGCCATGTCACCTTCAACGCCGGGAAGTGTTTTAGCCAGTTTTATTTTTAGTGCAATATGGCTACTTACCGAGGCGCGAATCAGTTTGCCGGTTGATTTTACCATGTCGTTCAGATCGAGAATATCCAGTTCGTAACTACCTTTTCCGGCATATGCAAGCATCTGTTTGCACAATTCTGCTGCGTGATCGCAGGCATCAGTGATATTATCTATATGGGGAGTCGCTTCTGCTTCTTCGTCCAAGCTTGAACGGGCCAGCTCCGCATTGCCGGAAATAGCTGCCAGTAGATTATTAAAGTCGTGCGCAATGCCGCCTGCCAGTACCCCCAGGGATTCCAGTCTTTGAGCATGTTCCAGTCGCTCGCCATGATCGGTGGGTGATAAAGATAGGGCTTGATCGGCTGCGTGTTTGTGTGACTCTTCTGCAGTAACCATAAAAGCTGGTTCACCATCATAAATCACTGGACTGGATTGAATTCTGGCAACGATAAGCTGACCATCTTTACGAACGATGGTTTCATCAACAACAGGGGCAGGACGCGCATTTTTGATCATGCTTGCAATGCGTTCTTTCATTTTTTCCAGATCTTCATTTTGAACATAGTCGAAAATCGAGGTGCCTATGATCTCTTCCGATCCGCTGGCGCCTAGCAGATGAGCGGCTGGAGGGTTGCAATAGACCCAGCGGCCATTGCAGTGCACAGCTAACGCGTGCGGCAGGCTATCTAGCAGGGTGCGGTGACTCATTTTATTGGCTACGAGTACGTGCTCTTCATGTTTGAGACGTGAGGTTGTATCCAGGATGCGGTGTTGATGACTCTCTTCGCGTTGTTCGCGCCAGGTAATGGTATATGCAGCAATCAGGCTGAAAGCAAAATAAGATAATCCAATATAAGCTGCTTTTTGCGAGATGATATCACCAATCGTGGTACTTAAAATTGCGATGATCAGTGCATAAACGACTGTCCATATCAGGCCAATACGGGAGCCGGCAGATAAACAGGCGATAAATGGGAAACCAAAGCTCCAGATGAAACCAATGCCACTAAAACCACCTTGTAAAAACAGCAGAGCAAACAGGAGTGCAGTGTGAACAATGAACAGGTTTTCTTGCACGAATGGCATGTCTACTTTCGTGGTCCATACATAGAGAACGGCAAGTGAAACCACCATGAGCAATTCGATTTGAGCTAAACCATTCAAATCCTGACTAAAATTAATGATGCTGAACATCAGCACAAATGGAATGGCAACCAGCAAGGAGAGCTGTAGTGGATTCATGTGAAGAATAGACTGTTTCATTGCAGTAAAAGTACCCTCATATCCCGAATAACTCTCTTCCTGACTTACATATATTATAGCATATATCTCTCATTTGTAAGTCTCACCTGTGTGTAGATTGAAATAAGCATGATTAATGCCAACAAACAGGCCTGCTGAGCAGCGGCAATGAAGTCATCCCATTTATGCCGTTAATTCGATGGTATTGCCATCGGGATCACGACAAAAGAGCGCATTTCGGCCGGACTTGCTCATCGTGTATGGCACATCAATGGCATCGAGCCGTTCTGAAATCAACGTAATATCATCGGTTTGCATTGCAACATGATTGTCACGCCCGCCGTGCAGGGGTTTATCACAATCCTGATAAGGATTGTCGAGTAGCATCAGATGAATTTGTTGACCACCTTCAAGCCCATACCAGAGGCCATCAAAGGCAAGTGCAGCAGGGCGCGCAAGACGCTGCAAATCAAAAACCTGTTCGTAAAAGTGGGCTGATCTTTTGAGATCACTCACCAATAGCGCAATATGTACAATCTTCATGTTTTCTCCCATAACCAGGCTGCACCATATACGCCGGAAGAATCACCGTGTTCTGGCGGTAGCAGTTTGGTACGTACCTCATCAGAAAAAATATACGGCAACCATATTTCCGGAACACGGTTGTACAGGACATCGATATTGGACAGGCCTCCGCCAAGCACGATCACATCAGGATCAACCACATTGATCACGGTAGCCAGTGCGCAGGCCAGTCTCTGGTAATAGCGCTCCAGCGTTTGATTGCAAAGCGAATCACCGGATTCTGCTGCTGCAACAATGGCTTCTGCACTAAGCACATTGCCTGTTTCTCGCTGGTGGCTGGCGCTCATAGCTGGGCCTGAGAGCCAGCTTTCAATGCAACCGTGCCTGCCGCAATAACAGGCTGGTCCCGGCAAATCTGTAGCAGCTAAGAGAGGCAATGGATTGTGCCCCCATTCACCAGCAATGTGATTGGCTCCATCGATGATTTGGCCGTTTATTACCAGACCACCACCCACACCAGTACCTAAAATCACGCCGAAGACAAGCTTAGCCCCCTGTGCTGCACCATGTATCGTTTCAGACAGGGCAAAGCAGTTGGCATCATTACTCAGTCGAATTTCTCGTTGTAATGCACGTTCAATATCCTGCTGCAGTGGTCGCCCGTTTAAACAGGTCGAATTACAGTTTTTCATGTTTCCGCTGCCGAGTGAAACAGCTCCGGGAGTACCGATACCAATGCTGCAGATTGTTTGTAAGCTAGACTCTGCTTCTCTCACCATTTGGGCGATCAAGGCAATGCATGCATCATAGTCGCCGGCGGGTGTCGGGCGGCGAATACGCATGTGTTCCCTGTCTTGATGATCGAGTGCAATTAACTCGATTTTGGTGCCACCCAGATCGATGCCAATTCGCATGTCGTTTTTCATTTCGTACCGATATTTGTAAGCATGCAGCTTATGATTGTCTGAACAGGCCGATACTGCAACAATGCGCAGACTTATGACTACTTTAAATGCACAGATACTAGATGGTAAAGCCCTTGCTGCCCGTATGCGGCAGGAAATAGCTCTTGAAGCTGAAACGCAGAGTCGCAAGCACGGGCGTAAGCCTGGTCTGGCGGTTATTTTGGTTGGCGCTGATCCTGCTTCAGAGGTCTATGTTCGCGCCAAAAAAACCGGTTGTGAAAAAGCAGGCATTGCCTCTTATTCGCATGAGTTGCCTGCCGAAACAACGCAGCAACATCTACTTGGTCTGATCACTGAATTGAATCATGATCCGAAAATTGATGGTATTCTGGTGCAGTTACCCGTGCCCGATCACATCAATTCAGAGATCATTATTGAAGCGATTGACCCGAGTAAGGATGTGGATGGTTTCCACCCTTATAATCTTGGTCGTCTGGCTGCGCGTCAACCTGCACTGCGTTCGTGCACACCATATGGCTGTATGAAACTTATCGAAGAAACGGGCATTGATCTGCATGGTAAAGAGTGTGTGATTGTTGGCGCATCGAATATTGTCGGTCGTCCGATGGCATTGGAACTCTTGTTGGCTGGAGCTACGGTGACAGTAACGCATAAATTTACGCGTGATTTGCAGATGCATATTGAACGTGCCGACATTGTTGTCGCGGCAGCGGGCAAACAGGGGCTGATTAAGGGTGAATGGATTAAACCCGGTGCGATTGTTGTAGATGTTGGTATTCATCGTTTGGAAGATGGAACGTTGACCGGTGATGTGGCTTTTGAAGACGCCAGCAAAAACGCCAGTTGGATTACCCCGGTTCCCGGTGGTGTGGGTCCGATGACGATTACCATGTTATTGGCCAATACTGTGCAGGCATATAAAACCCATCTGGGAGAGCTGTAGATGTCCTCTTTGGAAACAAATCTGGCGAAAACGCCCCTATTTGATGCACACGTTGCTCTGGGTGGAAAGATGGTGCCGTTTGCCGGTTTTGAGATGCCTGTTCAATATAAGCTTGGTGCGCTGAAAGAGTATACCGCTGTTCGAGAAGGCGAAGCTGGCATCTTTGATATCACCCATATGGGGCAGGTGCGCGTTAGTGGCGAAGAGTCTCTGGCATTTTTACAATATGTAACCACCAATGATGTGTCGAAACTGGCGGAAGGTCAGGTACAATATTCAGCGTTGTTAAATGAATCCGGTACATTTATTGATGATATCACTACCTATAAACTAACAGATGACGAATATTATCTGTGTATCAATGCAGCCAATCGGCACAAAGATGTTTTACACCTGCAAGAACAGGCTGCTCCATTTGATGTGGATGTGGTGGATGAGTCCGATGATACTACCTTGCTGGCTTTGCAGGGGGCGGCCGCGCAAGCTGCTCTGCAACCACTGCTTGATACCGATCTTGAATCTATCGGTTACTATAAATTTGCACAGGTCAAAGTGAATGGTGTTGAAGGCATTATTTCGCGTACCGGCTATACCGGCGAAGATGGTTTTGAGATCTATATTCCCAATGCTATTGCTGTTGATGTCTGGGATGATCTCCTTCAAAACGGTGCTGTTCCGATTGGTTTGGCAGCGCGTGATATGCTGCGCACTGAAATGGGTTATGCGCTGTATGGCCATGAAATTTCCGATGCTGTGACACCTGTGGAAGCGAAACTGATGTGGATCACGAAGCTGGAAAAAGGTTACTTTATTGGTAAAGAAGCAGTGGAAGCACGTAAGGCGGCTGGCCCTCAACAACGTTTGATTGCGATTAAATTGACTGGTCGCGGTATTCCGCGTGAGCATTATTCGGTAAGTGTTGATGGTGTGTTGAGTGGAGAAATCACTTCTGGCATGTTTAGCCCGATGGCTGGCGGTGTGGCTTTGGCTTATGTGCAGCCCGAACATGCAGAAGCCGGTGATGTGAGTGTAGAGATTCGTGGTAAACAGGTTGCCGCGGAGCGAAGCAAACTACCGTTTGTTCGCAGCAATGTAAGACGATAATCAGAGTCTAGAGAGGAGGG
>JAJFLF010000083.1 GCA_021772845.1 Mariprofundus sp. | reverse complement strand
CCGCGCCAATAGCTGCATTTTGTTTGGTATGTTTATTCGGATCATTCGGGTCAACAACAGGCCCGCTAGCACAACTGGTCAATGCAAGACTTGCAGTGATGGCAATGAATACAATTTTTTTCATGATACGCTCCATTTTTTCAAGTCACTCACTAAACACGATTATAGCCGTTTGGTGAAAACTAAAACTTAGCCAAAGCTTATATAGTATAATCAACAAACCCAAGTGGAATAAACGCACCGGTAGGGAGACAATTACTATTAGTTGTTTAGTAGCTAGTTTTGCCGCCGGAGCTGTTTTTATACAGACTAGCGCAATGGATGATTCTTTACTCAGACTGATTGTTTTTTTCGCTATCTTATTCATGATGGCATCTGCTGAATTCATGTTTCCACGTAGGGACCTTGTGATGGGTTATAAGCGTTGGCCAGCCAACCTTATTATCATTGTTCTGGATGTTTTGCTGGTTCGTCTGTTATTGCCTGCAGGTGCAGTAGGGGCTGCATGGTGGGCCGGTGATCTTAATTTTGGCCTATTCAACTGGCTGCAGTGGCATGATGCTGCTTCAATGATTATCGCTGTGATCGTTCTTGATTTGGCGATATATGGACAACATGTTCTTTTTCATGCGGTGCCAATCTTATGGCGTCTGCATATGGTGCATCATGCCGATCGTGAGATTGATGTCTCAACCGGATTACGCTTTCATCCTATTGAGATTATGCTCTCAATGTTGATTAAAATCAGCATTGTCATGCTGCTTGGTGTGCCGGTTATGGCCGTCGTGATCTTTGAAATGATACTCAATGCAATGGCGATGTTTAATCATGCCAATGTGCGTTTACCTCTGAGGTTGGATGCGATATTGCGTATGCTGGTGATCACACCAGATGTGCATCGTATTCATCATTCCATCATCAAGGGCGAAACAAATAGCAATTATGGATTTAATTTGTCCTGTTGGGATCGTCTATTTGGTACCTATCGGGCTCAACCACAAAGTGGGCATGATAATATGATTATTGGTCTGGAACATTTACAAAATGCACCAACGCATCACTTGGGCTTTATGCTGCGCTTGCCGTTTGGCGGTGATATCGGCCAGTATCCGATGCTAAAGAAAAGCAGCAAACAGAAATGAGAGGGCTGAAAGATGTGTGATAGCAAAGTAAATCGCTGTGAATGCGTCAATAAAACATTCGAACAATTAAAGGTGTACGAAAGCTTTGAAGCCGCTCAGCTAGCCACGCAGTGCGGCACTGAATGCGAAGGCTGTATCCCGTATATTAAATTAATGTTTGCCAGCAATGAATACGAATTTGATATAGAAGATCCACGTTTGAGTGCTTATGAATAAGGTGGATAAACGAAGTAGCAGCATGTTGATCTCTGCTGCTGCGTTTGTGGTGGTGATTGCCGGCATGCAAGCTGCAGCTTCATTACTGGTGCCTTTTTTACTGGCGGCATTTGTGGCTATTATCTGTTTGCCGATGCTGAGCTGGTTAATCAACAGAAATGTATCCGCAGGTATCGCGGTATTGTTGATTACGCTGGCGATTGTCTTGAGCGGACTGTTGGTTGCTGCATTTGTAGGTTCATCGCTGGCTGACTTTTCTCACAATCTACCCAGCTATCAGGAGCGATTGAAAGCGTTGACTGGTAATGCGCTTGAATGGTTATCAGGTATGGGCTTAAGCGTATCATCGCAATCCATGCTGGATATTCTTGATCCATCTGCGGCCATGGGTATGGCTGGTAAACTATTGGCAGGACTCGGCAATGCTCTGGCGAACACCTTTTTAATTGTTCTCACTGTCATCTTTTTATTGATTGAAGCAACGGCACTGCCACACAAATGGGGTGCAATGGATAAAAATGCTCCATCACAACAAGGCTTTGAGGAGTTTGTTGCAAGTGTTTGTTCATACTTCTCTATCAAAACATGGCTAAGCCTTGCGACCGGGGTATTCATAACCATCTGGCTGGCAGTTATTGGAGTAGATTATCCATTGTTATGGGGCTTGGTAGCATTCTTACTTAACTTCGTGCCCAATATTGGGTCAATTATTGCCGCAGTACCTGCCATATTATTGGCACTCATTCAGCTTGGTGCTGGTGACGCTCTGTTAGCTGGTTTGGGATATGTGATTGCCAATGTCGTGATGGGCAATGTGGTTGAACCCAAATTCATGGGGAAGGGTGTTGGTTTATCTACACTGGTAGTATTCATCTCCTTGGTATTCTGGGGCTGGGTGCTTGGACCTGTGGGCATGCTTCTTTCTGTTCCTTTAACGATGATCATCAAACTGGCGCTGGAATCACGTCAGGAAACCCAATGGGTAGCTATTTTGTTAGGTCCTGATATCGAACCAGCAGAAGGTAAGTCCTAACTAGCTTTCATAGTTTCAATTCATGAGGTGACAAACTTTGACACATCGTCATTCTGTTTATAAGCTGACAACATGAATATTAACGGCACCACCAAGACATATGGCATCATTGGATGGCCGGTAGAGCATTCGCTCTCACCGGTCTTTCAAGCACGATTCATTCAAACAAAAAATATCAATGCGGTGTATGTGCCATTC
>JAJFLF010000082.1 GCA_021772845.1 Mariprofundus sp. | reverse complement strand
TCTGGTGTTTGAAGCAGGCGATGAAATCAAGATGCTGATGCGACCTGAGCGTAGTCAGGAAAATCAGCCGCTGATTCTGCCTCCATCCGTCCGTCAGACCGAATCATAAACAGCCAAAACATTGCATTATCGTACACGCTTTGCTCCCAGCCCCACGGGGCTGTTACATGTTGGCAATGCCTACTCAGCATTGTTCTGCGCGCGTTGGGCAGAGCAACATGATGCAGAGCTGATACTGCGCATTGAAGATATTGATCATACCCGCTGCAGGCCTGCATATGCTGATGCTCTGATAGAAGATATGCATTGGCTGGGGCTGAAGTGGCAGGGCTCTGTTCAATATCAGAGTCAGCGTTCTCAGGCCTATATGCAGGCGATCGTTACACTCAGAGATATGAAGATGATCTACCCCTGTTTTTGTACACGCAAAGAGATCAAAGAAGAGGTGCTTCGCATGGCATCTGCTCCGCACCTTGAAGATCTGTCGGTGGAGTATCCGGGTATTTGTAAAAACAGAGATGTGGATGAGCAGATTCAGCGAATGCAGAATGAATCCTTTGCATGGCGCTTGGATATAGATAAAGCATTGGCAGCGGTTGGTAGTGGTTTAAGTTGGCAGGATGAGGCCGGTGTAAGGCATGCGCATGATATCCATCACGATATTATTATAGGCCGCAAAGATATTAGCTTTAGTTATCATCTTGCTGTTGTGATTGATGATGCAGCACAGGGCATTACAGATGTTATTCGTGGTGATGACTTGCGTGAAAGCACCGGGATTCACCGCATGTTGCAATCGCTGTTGGGCTTGCCGGAACCTGTTTATCATCATCATCCCCTGTTATGCGGTCTGGACGGTGAGCGTTTGGCCAAGCGCAATGGTGGCTTGTCGCTACAGTATCTGCGTCAGATGGGCGTGGATGCTGGAAAATTGCGTGATTTTTTATTCCAATTGGATCCACAGGTGTGGCCATTTGCAGTCGATCAAACAACAGAAATATTAGATGTACTTGGCAATACATCTTGATCTGCCATGATTCGCCAGCTTTTAATGGGCACTGTAATAACAAGAATATGGTACAAAGGTGAGTAGTAGTGACTGCAATTTTAGATCTGATTGGTAATACCCCCATGGTGCAGTTGCAAAATATCACCAGTCATTTGCCGGATAATGTTCGCATTTACGCCAAGCTTGAGCGTTGTAACCCGGGGGGGTCAGTCAAAGATCGTCCTGCGTTATGGATGATTCGTGATGGCATTAAACGGGGTTTGCTGAGTAAAGATAAGATTATTCTTGATTCCACTTCCGGCAATACCGGTATTGCACTGGCGATGATTGGGGCGACGATGGGATTCCGTGTGCGTCTGGTGATGCCGGGTAATGTATCGGAAGAGCGCAAACGTATCTGTCGTGCGTTTGGGGCAGAATTGGTGTTCTCCGATCCGCTGGAAGGTTCCGATGGCGCGATTATGGATGCGCGTAAGATCTATGAAGATAATCCTGAGCTCTATTATAAACCTGACCAGTACAATAATCCGGCCAATCCTCGTGCCCATGAAGAGTCCACCGGACCTGAGATCTGGCGCGACAGTCATGGTAAGGTGACTCACTTTATCGCCTCATTAGGCACCTCTGGCACATTGGTTGGTACCGGACGTTTCCTGAAAAGTGTGAATGCTGATATTCAAATTGTAGCAGCAGAGCCGGACTCTCCGTTTCACGGCATTGAAGGTCTGAAACATATCGAATCCAGTATTGTGCCAGGTATTTATGATGCCGCCGTACATGATCAGAAAATCGGTGTTGATACCGATGTCGCTTATCGATTCACCCAGCGTCTGGCTTCTGAAGAGGGCATTCTCTGTGGTCAATCCTGTGGCTGTGCTTTGGCTGCTTCTTTGAAAGTGGCCGAACAGCTCGCTGCAGAAGGAAAACCGGGTGAAATTGTCGCGATTTTCCCCGACGGTGGTGAGAAATATCTGACCACCCCTGTTTTCTCCGGCAACGATTGCGTGACTTACGCCGACGGCATTTAACGGTTGTTCGGCTTTTCACAATAAAGAGGGTAGCTCCTCTCGTTATTAATGCTACCGGAATGAGCAATAGCTATAGCGTAAAAGCTAGGTTCGAAGAAAGATGAAAGATAAGAACATTGCCCCTTTATTTTCCAACGGTGAGTAGAATAATCAAAACTTTCGATGAAATACGCGAAGCGAGTCCCTTCCCCCTGACTCCCTAAAATAAGCGCGATGTCTAAAATACCCCTAAAATTAAATGCATATTTCTAAAAATAAATGAAAAAAGTGCGTTTTATCATCAATATTGATGATGCGGAGGCTTTGGCTTGTCAGTTAGGGGGCGGCGTTCGACGTGGTTTGAACGCACAGCCACTTTTCCTGGGGAGGAAACAAATGAAATTCATACTCATTTTAATGGCAGCGCTTTCGCTGTTTTCGGTATCAGCGCATGCAGCTGTGAATGTTTCACCTACTGGAGCAGCAACCTATTCAATTCCGATTGAGGTCCCTCCCGGCATTAATGGCATGCAGCCAAACCTTTCACTTAATTATAATAGTCAGGCCGGCAATGGCCTGCTCGGCATGGGGTGGGGCCTTTCAGGGCTTTCAACGATTAGTCGCTGTCCAAAAACCGTAGCCCAAGATGGCGTAAAGGAAGGCATCAAACTTGATGCCAGTGACCGCTTCTGCCTTGATGGACAGCGTTTAATTGCAGTCGCAGGATCATATGGCGCAGTTGCCTCTGAATACCGCACAGAGATTGAATCTTTTTCACGCATTACCGCATCAAGCGTGTTGGCAGGAACTGGACCTGCCAGTTTTATTGTGAACACCAAAGATGGCAAAACCCTTGAGTATGGCGTTACTTCCGATTCCCGCATTGAAGCACAAGGCCAAATCACAGTTTTGAACTGGGCGCTGAACAAGATCAGTGACCGTTCTGGAAACGAGATTACATTCAGCTATTTCGAAGATACAGCAAACGGGCACTATCATATTGAACGAATTGATTATGCCAAAAATCTAAATGTAGCGCCTCCTGTGTCCAGTAAGGCGGCCGTAGTTTTTGTGTATAACACTCAAGTAAACACACTACCTGATCCATCACCTGACTATACTTATGAAAACCGCAGTGACATTAAAGTTGGCTATGTTGCCGGCTCAAAGTACAGCTCTCCTGTACGCATATCGAATATTATAACCTACGCTACTTTCAACAGTCAGGAAGATAAGGTACGTGATTATTCGTTTCTATATGAGTCTGGGGCTTCTACCGGCCGTTCGCGCCTACTCAGTTTAATTGAATCAGATTTGAACGGGACCCCCAAACCATTGATATCACTTGCATGGAAAGATGGTGTGGATAAATTTAATAGCACACCTATCAAATGGTCCGGGGCAGAAGGAGGACCTAGTGAGCCTTATAATATGAAGACCTATGGCACTGCTGCGCAATACACAGGT
>JAJFLF010000081.1 GCA_021772845.1 Mariprofundus sp. | reverse complement strand
GCAGACGATCTGAAACCTCAAACCCGTTTCGTGCCAGATCAATGGATGATTGCGTAATCTGTTGTCGATTTAAAAGACCGTACCGGCTAACCAGATGATCCACTCCGGCTGCAATGCCCGGCACACCGGCTGAGCCAGGCCCATCAATGCTGGAACGGCTCTTATATACCTCGCCGTGCCCGGCCAGTAGCGGCGATGTTTCACGCGCATCAATCATCACATAACGCTGCTCTTTGGCGATATAGAGCAGAAAGAATCCACCACCACCAAGCCCGGAAGAACCCGGTTCAACCACACCCAAAGCCAGTGTTGTCGCGGCCGCGGCATCAAAGGCATTACCACCAGCTTTCAGGATATCCAGGCCTGCTTCTGTTGCCAGTTTATGGCCTGAAACCACCATGCTGGAAGCAGGGGATGCGGCCTGAGACAACGTCGAAACAAATAATGATGAGATGAACAGCAGCGGCACAAACAGAACCGCATGCGAAAAAAAATGCAACATGGCCTTACTGCCGATCAGATGCGCTCATCCATATGCACATATGAGTGACCATTTTTTCCAACATAAATCTGTTTCGGACGATAAATCCGACCTACACCCAGCTGCTCTCTCCAGTGCGCCAACCAGCCGGCTACACGTGCAACGGCAAAAATCGGTGTAAACAGATCTGTTGGGATACCCAGCTTGCGATATACAATACCGGAATAGAAGTCGACATTCGGACATATTCCCTTTTTACCCAACGTCTCTTTGGATAACTCTTCAATGCGATGGGCGATCTCATAGGTTGGGTCTACACCCATTTTTTCAGTCAACGTCTCATTGAGTTTCTGCAGCAGCACAGCACGCGGGTCTTTGGTTTTATACACACGATGGCCGAGCCCCGGAATCTTCTCTTTTCTATCCAGTTTACCCTGCAGATAAGATTCAGCATTCTCGACTGAACCGATCTCATCGAGCATGTTGAGCACATCTTCATTAGCGCCACCATGCAGAGGGCCGGAGAGTGAACCAATACCGGCACTGATAGCAGTATAAGGGTCGGCATGACTTGAAGCCACCACCAATGTGGAGAAGGTACTGGCATTCATGGTGTGCTCGGCATGTACAATCAATGCAACATCCATAATACGCGTAGTCAGTTCATACGGTTCATTGCCGGTCAGCATATAATAGAAATTAGCGGCATGAGAGAGATCATCACGTGGTGCAATCGGATCATCGCCGTGGCGCATGCGTGCGTGCGCAGCCACCAGCGTAGGCATTTTAGCAATCAGGTTTACAAATACCTCATGCACCTTTTTCGCATCCAGCCCACCATCTGCATCTAATGACTTGGGGAATGGGTAAAACATACCGAGTGCTGCAACCGTGGCCTGCAAAGAGTCCATCGGGTGCGCCGACTCAGGGAAACATTTCATCATATCGCGGATACGGAACTTCACACGGCGGTGATGGCGCAGTTCATCTTCAAACGTGACCAACTGATCTGCTGTAGGAAGATCGCCGTATAACAACAACCAGGCAGTCTCTTCAAATGAGGAGTGTTCAGCCAACTGTTCGATATCGATGCCGCGATATTCCAGATAACCGCGTTTGCCATCAACAGAGGAGACAGCAGATTCAGCGACCGGAATGCCTGCCAAACCTTCTGAGTAACAAGGAAATTGAGGTTCTATTGTGTTATCTGCCATGTGCTTTACTCCACTGATCCGTACAGCCTGTTCGGCAGAAACGGATAAAAAGTATTCATTGGTATTGAAGAAGCGTGAAAACTAACAAAAGCATATGGAAAATGCTTCTCCCATTATCGCGAAAGCATCTCTAGCCACGACCTAAGGGGTGCGATTGATTCACCAGCTCATGCAATCGCGCTTTCGCAACATGGGTATAAATTTCAGTCGTGGTGATATTACTGTGCCCAAGCAACATCTGTACAGCCCGTAAATCTGCCCCGTGATTGAGTAGATGCGTTGCAAAAGCGTGTCTTAACGTATGCGGTGACGGCAGCGGAAACACACCGGCCTGAGCGGCATACTGCTTGATGCGCAGCCAGAAGTTTTGCCGTGTCATCGCCTTGCCACCACGCCCGGCAAACAGAAAAGAGCAGCCAGGTTTCATTGGCCGCAACATCAACCACTCCTGCAACCAGCGTTCGGCCTCTTCACCAAAAGGAACCAGACGCTCTTTATCCCCTTTGCCAATCACACGTACAAGACCACCGGCCATATCGATATTGGCCAGACTCAAACTGACCAGCTCACTCACCCTCAAGCCTGTGGCATACAATATTTCCAGCATGCAACGGTCGCGCACACCTGTCGGGGTAGTTGTATCTGGGGCTGCCAGCAGCGCTTCAACATGCTGCTCACTCAGCAGTTTGGGCAGCGATCTACTCTTGCGAATTTTTGGCAGATTCCGGGCCGGATGATCATCACGTATGCCCTGATCCTGTAGATAACTAAACCAGGTGGAAAGCGCACTGCGGCGACGTTGAATCGTACTCTCTTTCAAACCTTCTTGTCGCAACGATGCCAAGTAACCCAGCACTTCTGACTGCTCGATCAGCATCAAATCAGATCTCTTCGTTCGAAAAAACGCATCCGCGTGCAACAAGTCAGAACGGTATGATTCAGTTGTTTTGGGTGACCAGCCACGCAACATAGCCAGACGTTGCAACAGCCCGGTAATGGTCTCTTCATTGGGTTGGTCAATGCTCATGATGGTGAATCATATAGAAGAAGAGGCACATCCATAACTTATATTGTACGTACCTTTAATTCACTTGAACAACCCATGATGACAAACCAACCAATGAATCAATAGGTGACACAAGAGAATGAATACACGGTCCCTGATTTCACCTTCCCAAGGCCCGGTCACCCACTCAGTATGCAGGAATGCTCATTGATCAGCACAGCTGCCATGCGGCCAACCACACCGACCTATTCAAACATATGATCCTCGGCGACCGGGTTGATAGAGTGCAGATGAAAGCCCTCCCCTTGCAGGCCCAACAACCCCTGCACCCCATGTATTGTTTCATATCAATAGTGATGCTTGCAGCAGTGCTCATATTGTCTCCTCAAAATAGTACCGCTTCAGATGCATCATCCCCTGAAGAACCGAGCTTACGAATCGGCCAATTTTCTGACGGAACAGTTGAAGGGTGGGAAATAGAATCCTTTGTCGGTGAAACCATTTACACACTGGTTACAGACAGCCTATCCCAGGAGCCTCTGAGTGCACTCAAAGCCAGTAGCTACAATTCAGCGTCGGGGCTTTATCGGAAAATACGAATCGATCTCGAAAAAACACCCTGGATTCACTGGTCGTGGAAAACAGAACAGCTCTTTTCTGGCCTTAATGAAAAGGAGAAGAGTGGAGATGATTTCGTAGCACGCCTCTATATCGTGATTGATGGCGGCATCCTCTTCTGGAACAGCCACGCACTAAATTATGTCTGGTCTTCTTCACACCGGAGAGACGAGAGCTGGCCTAACCCTTATACATCAAACGCCATCATGTTCGCTGTAGAATCAGGAAATTCAGCCGTTGGCAAGTGGCAAAGCTACAGGCGAAATGTGCGTGAAGACCTGCGCATATTAAGAGGTAAAGATGTCCGTTATATCGATGCGGTCGCGATCATGACCGACAGTGATGATTCGGGGCAAAAAGCCACTACCTATTACGGCGACATCTTTTTTACCCCGCATCAAAACGACTGATTTACTTGTAAAAACACAGCTAAACGACCTGACTGTAGAGGCAAAAGAAGTCAGGTTGAAGCCTCCCCTGCTGAATGCACAATACTCATCACTAAATTACTTCCATCTATATAAACAGAAAGCTATAGAGATAGGAAAATATCCCGATCATCAACATTGATGATAAAACACACTATTTTCATTATATTGAAAAACATGTCGATTAATCTCATCAAGATTCTGACAACAAGTCTCATTCGCTGTTAGCGCCTTTTTTCACAATATCTACCTACAGTGGTAATCACAGTGCCTGCTTGCTAGCTTGCACGCCGATTTTAATTATTTAATGAAGTAGAGGAATCACTCATGGCTTTTGTTGTTACCCAATTATGTAAAGACTGCGTTGATAGCGCTTGTGTTGCTGTATGTCCGGTAGACTGTTTCTATGAACCAAAAGAGAAAAACGATGAAACACCAAATATGCTCTATATCTCTCCAGAAGAGTGCATTGACTGTGCTGTTTGCGAACCTGAATGCCCTTGGGAAGCGATCTATCCGGAAGAAGATGTACCTGAAGTATTCGAATCAGACATCGTATTGAATGAACTCTGCGATAGCGACCGTGAAAAATTTGATCTGGCCGAAGTACATGATCATACACCACCATCTGCTGAAGAAGTTGCACAAAACAAAGCGAAATACGGCCTCTGATTCCCACGATCAACCGGATTAGTCTCTTGAAAGCGCATGTGTGGATATCTGCACATGCGCTTTTTCTTTTCCCTTCGTCATGAGCAATACGTCAACACACAGCAAAACGCCTTTAATTGGCATGAGCCACAGTGATCTGGTTGAACTCTGCCGAATGGCAGATGTCAAAACGGTGCATGCGGATCATATCGTAGCTTCTGTTTTCCGACGCTATACGCAGAACATCTCAGATATTTCCAGAATTCCACTCCGGCTACAGCACTATCTCAACGAACATGTCTCAATGTTTGAGCCCACCTGCACCGCTGAACAGTTAGCGGCCGATGGCACACGTAAACTGGTACTGCAGATGCCTGATGGTAAAGCGGTAGAGACCGTGCTGATTGAGGGTGCAAAGCGTTTAACCCAATGCATTTCAACACAGGTAGGCTGTGCTGTTGGATGCACCTTCTGCCTGACGGCCACCGGAGGCTTAACACGCAACCTCAGTGCCGCTGAAATGGTTGCAGAGATCATGGCGGGCCAGCGTATTAGCGGTCAAAAAGTAAGCAATATCGTATTGATGGGCATGGGCGAACCGCTACACAATTATGATGCCGTGAAACATTTTTTAACGATTGTCACAGATCCCAAAGGCATGGCCTTTTCACCCAACCGGGTCACCCTCTCCACATCCGGCATGGTGCCAGCGATTTATCGCATGCTGGAAGATAAACTACCGTGCAATCTGGCGATATCGCTAAATGCCACCACTGATGAAGTACGTGATCGCATTATTCCGATCAATCGCAAGTATCCGATTGCCAAGCTGATGCAGGCGGTGCGTGCATACATTCAGGAACGTGGCCATAAACGTGTACTTATTGAATATGTGATGCTGGCAGGCATCAATGACAGTGTGGAAGACGCCAAGCGCTTATGTCAGTTGCTGGAAGGGCTAAACTGCACTATCAATTTACTGCCCTTTAACCCTTATCCCGGATCAGCATTCAAACGTCCGGATCAGAGTGCTGTACGCGCATTCCAGGCTGTATTGGTTGAAGCAAAACTGATTGCCATTGAACGCAAATCAAAGGGCCGTGAAATTTCAGCGGCCTGTGGGCAACTGATTACAGAAGTCAGAAAAAATAACGCCCCTTTCCGTTCATAACGGGACCCTGCACCGCACAACGCTTTTCTCAGCCATCCCAAAGCAGCATTGAATCTGCTATCTACTGCATTTATGTGTCCGTGCGACTCAAAAAAAAAGGGCACCCTCAGGCACCCTCTCTTCTGTTCGATAGCAATCGCTACAATGGTTTTTAATTAAGCGTTTTTTCCTGCTGCTCTTGCTGCTGCGCGCGGTTCGCTTCAAAAGCACCAGCAAAGTTTACAGGCTCAAGCATCAGCGACATAAAACCACCATCAACGGTTAGCTGACTGATAATCTGACGGGTATATGGGAACAGAATTGTAGGACAATCAACACCAAGCAGGTTAAGCATATGCTCTTCAGGAATATTTTTTATAAAGAACAAACCGGCATGCTCAACTTCGATCTCAAACAGCACCTTATCATTTTTATCATCACGCATAATCACTGAAACCTTTAATGTTACTTCCCAGTGCTCTGCATCGAGTTGTTTGTTTTCCAGGCCGATATTCAATTCAACATTAGGTTCGGCATTCTGAACTGTGAAAACTTCAGGTGCGTTTGGGTTTTCAAATGAAATATCTTTGACATATAACTTCTGAATATTGAAAACAGGTGTCTCTGTTTCACTAGCTGCAGCATTCGACATGGTAATGGTACCTCGGTATTAGTTTTTGGGCTCAATCCGGCAATCATATAAGCCATATAGTTAATCAGTCCATCATTGAGTGTCTGATGAAACATGTCAATCAAAGTATGAGTCTGTTTTACAATGAAATACTATTTCTTTCTGGCGCGAGGATGTGTTTTATCATACACCTCGGTGAGTTTAGCAATATCAAGATGGGTATATCGCTCCGTAGTCCCTAGTGATGCATGACCAAGCAGTTCCTGAATAGCACGCAGATCAACCCCGCCGGCCAACAGATGCGTAGCAAATGAATGGCGCAGTCGATGCGGGCTCACCAACACATCAGCACCTGTCTGCAAGGCACGCTCCTTAAGCATGCGCTGAACACTGCGAATGGAAAGTCGACTACGGTATTTGTTTAAAAAAACAGCTTGATTCTGTTCACTATCCTCTGCAGAAAAGAGTTCACTCCGCTCGTTCAAATAGGTCTGCAAATAGCCTACTGCCCCCTCAGGCAACGGCACGATGCGTTCTTTGCGTCCTTTACCAAACACACGCAACTCGCTTTGATGCAAATTAATATCATGCATGTTCAGGCCAACCACCTCAGACACGCGTAGGCCACAACCATACATGACCGCCAATAGCGCCAAGTCCCGGTTATCCGACAGACGATCTGTATTTTGCATCAACGCAGATGTCTGCTCTGGTGGCAGCGTACGTGGCAAACGCTTGGGCTGTTTAGGTGCACGAATACCGGCAGCGACATTCGTTTTGCAATGCCCTGACTGAACGGCAGCATCAAGAAAGCTGGATAGCGCTGACAAACGCCTTGCCAGCGTTGAAGGCGCAAGACCTTCAGCATGACAGGCGACCAACCAATCCTGTACTTGCGTGCGCGTAATGTGATCCAGATCTCTGTCGGCCCCACAGTGGGCCATAAATTTCAACAGATCGCGTCGATAAGCGGCGACGGTATGCACAGATGCCAAGCGCACATCAGCCAGCTCATGTAAAAAAGATCGAATAGCCTCTTGAAGGCTCACTCAGGCGCCTTCTCCATCATCATTGGCGACAGTTCTTCCGAGAGACTCTGCCACTTCGAAACGGTTCCCACCCAATGCCTTGGCCACATACATAGCCTGATCGGCCTGAGCAATTAATGCCTTCACTGAGATATCCTGATCAGATGATGAACATGCCACACCGATACTTACCGTTACAGCGCTAGCCTCACCGACACGCTGGGCGGCAATATTTTCAACCACCGACTGCGCAATATCATGTGCTTTAGATTCGCTACAACCAGACATCAACAGGACAAATTCATCACCACCCAT
>JAJFLF010000009.1 GCA_021772845.1 Mariprofundus sp. | reverse complement strand
AGCTGTTCATCAACCCTTATCATATCTCTGCATTATGTCTGTTGATGAACAGCTCTAGACATCAGGATGAATACGAATCAGATCTGTCTACCTTGCGCAACTTTTATAAAGAACTAGACCACGACAGTGTGGCCTGGCAATTTACTGCATTTGAATTGGGCAGCGCCGCCAACAGAGCCGGTCAATATGAAGAAGCCTTTGCTTATTGGACAGAAGGCAATCTTCATAAAAGAAAACACGTCGTTTTTCATGAAGATATGGAAGATCAGCTATATCAGACTGCGATCGATGCATACCCGGCCAGCCGATTTAATGAGCAGAGCATTGCCCCTGCTCATGATGCAACAGCCCCTATCTTTATCGTAGGCATGCCACGCAGTGGATCAACGCTACTGGAGCACTCATTAGCACGTCATCCCGCACTAAATGCTGCAGATGAAAGCAACGCTTTACGGAAGTCTATCTGTGGCCGTCACAACAAAGGGAATTACCAATGGATTTTCTCTCAATTAACAAATCTGAGCGATGAGCAACTCTTGAGCATTATGCTGGATTATAAACGAAGGCAGGCAGAAGAGTACGGCAACCAAGGCCGGATCGTAGATAAAAGCCTGGATAATTACGTCTTTGCAGGATTGATTGCAAAGGCCCTTCCGCAAGCGCGCATTATTCACATCAAACGTGAACCAATGGCCTCCTGCCTCTCGATCTATCAACAGAACTTTGCCGCCGGCATAGGCTACGGCTTAGGCTACGCCTATGATCTGGATGAATTGGGCCGCCAATACGCCCGATATCAACGCATCATGCAGCACTGGCGCGAGGTGCTTCCAGAAGGGGTATTGCTGGAAGTCAGCTATGAAGATCTCGTAAACAATCCGGAAGATGAACTCAAACGACTTCTGAAAGGCTGCAACCTTGAATGGCATGAGGATTGCCTTAGCGCGCATAAAAGCACAGCCAAGGTTACCACCGCAAGTATGATGCAGGTCCGTCAGCCCATCCACAAAAAGTCATTGGATCGCTGGAAACACTATGAGAGGCAACTGGCACCAATCAAACAATACCTGCTGGAATAGCATTTATGAAAGCTGAGCAAACATAGCACTACTCAACGTTCATAGGCACATCAAAAGTGATTCAGAAATCCAATGTTTTTCGCTCTAATTTCATAAAGACATAAGGGTAGATATTCTTGTCATCGATCACACCACTCTGACGGGAGAGCTCCTGCCAAGCATTGCGATCAAATTCTGGAAACCAGGCATCACCCTCGAATGCGGCATCAATTTCAGTGATATAGAGACAATCAGCCTGATCCATGAGCAGTGCATATATTTCCGCCCCCCCCATGACCATGATCTCCTCTGCATCTGGCACAGCCGCCTGTGCTTCAACAAGTGAGCCAACAACCGTACAGCCAGCGATCTCAAGATCTGACTGCCGGCTTAAGATGAGGTTCACCCGACCCGGCAATGGACGCCCGATTGATTCATAGGTCTTACGCCCCATCAAAATGGGCTTACCCATGGTATTCTTTTTAAACCACGCCATATCAGCAGGCAGCTTCCATGGAAGTGTGTTCTTCCGACCGATCAGGCGATTTCTGTCCATTGCCCAGATCAAAGAGAGCTTCATCTTATTTTTCTGCCGCTAATTGACGCAGCACGTACTGCAGGATGCCGCCATGCTGGTAGTACTCGACCTCTTTCGGAGTGTCGATGCGCACATCAACGGTGAAAGGTTTGATCGAACCATCAGAGGCTGTTGCAGTAACTGCCAGCTCTTTGGCATGGCCATCATTAACACCTGAGAAGTCATAAGACTCCTGACCGGTCAGTCCAAGTGATTCTGCCGATTCACCTGCTTTAAACTGCAGCGGGAGAATACCCATGCCGATCAGGTTAGAGCGGTGGATGCGCTCGTAGGTTTCAGCGATTACCGCCTGAACACCCTGTAATTTTGGACCTTTGGCTGCCCAGTCGCGAGATGAGCCGGAGCCATACTCTTTACCTGCAAGGATAATACTGGCCACATTCTCATCTCTGTATTTCATGGCTGCGTCATAAATACTCATCTGCAGGCCGGATGGCTGGTGCAGCGTTACGCCGCCCTCAGTGCCCGGTGCCAGACGATTACGCAGACGGATGTTGGCGAAGGTACCTCGCATCATAATCTCATGATTACCACGACGTGAACCGTAGGAGTTGAAATCTTTGGCATCAACACCACGCTCCTGCAGATAACGGCCTGCCGGGGAGTCCGCTTTGATAGCACCGGCTGGAGAGATATGGTCGGTAGTCACCGAATCGCCCAATAGCGCCAGCACACGGGCCCCCTTGATATCAACAATCGGATCAAGATCGAAAGTCATGCCCTCAAAATATGGTGGGTGCTGAATATAAGTTGAGTCTGCATCCCAATCGAAACGATCACCTGTTGGTGCGTCAAGATTCTGCCAGCTGGCATCACCTGCATAGACATCGCCGTAAGAAGCTTCGAACTGTTCAGCGGTTACACATGAGGCAACCGCATCGGCAACCTCTTTCTGAGTTGGCCAGATATCTTTCAGGAACACGTCGTTGCCGTTTGAATCCTGACCGATCGCATCGTTGTATAGATCGATATTCATCGTGCCTGCAATGGCGTAAGCCACAACCAGTGGTGGAGATGCCAGATAGTTCATGCGCACTTCTGCATGTACTCGACCTTCGAAGTTACGGTTACCGGAGAGTACGGATGTAACAGCCAGATCACCTTCGGCAATGGCTGCAGATACTTCGACAGGCAATGGCCCTGAGTTACCGATACAGGTAGTACAACCGTAACCGACTGTATTAAAGCCGAGCGCATTCAGATCATCAGAGAGCCCTGCTTTATCGAGATATTCTGTAACGACTTTTGAACCGGGACCGAGGGATGTTTTCACCCATGGTGCTGCATTCAAGCCCAGAGCGGCTGCTTTTCTTGCCACTAAACCTGCACCCAACATCACTGATGGGTTGGAGGTATTGGTGCACGAGGTGATGGCAGCAATCACAACAGCACCATCATCGATCGTTACTTCTTTACCATTAATCACCGTGTTTACAGCCTTCGTGCTAATGCCTGCTTCTGCCTTTACAGCTTCTACAGTTTCAAGATATTTTACTTTTGATTCGGTTAGCGCGATACGGTCCTGCGGACGTTTATGCCCTGCAAGTGATGACACAACGGTAGACATATCAAGACCAAGACTCTCGCTGTAGATCGCTTCAGGGGAATCTGCTTCGCGGAACATGCCCTGTGCTTTGGCATAGGCTTTAACCAGTGCAATGTTTTCTTCTGTACGGTTGGAGAGGCGCAGATAATTCAGAGTCTCTTCATCAATAGGGAAGATACCACAGGTAGCGCCGTATTCAGGCGCCATATTGGCGATAGTTGCCCGATCGGCCAGCGGCAAAGAATCAAGCCCTTCGCCATGGAACTCTACAAATTTACCTACTACGCCGTGGCTGCGCAGCATTTCAACAATAGTAAGCACCAGATCGGTCGCAGTTGCGCCCTCAGGGATTTCTCCTGTCAGTTTGAATCCAACCACTTTAGGAACCAGCATAGAAACCGGCTGACCCAACATCGCAGCTTCCGCTTCAATACCGCCAACACCCCAGCCCAGCACACCAAGGCCGTTGATCATGGTGGTGTGTGAGTCTGTGCCTACCAGCGTGTCCGGATAAGCTACGCCCTCATCATTCACAAACACGGTGCGTGCCAAAAACTCGAGGTTCACCTGATGCACAATACCGCAGCCCGGAGGTACCGCTTTGAATGTTTCAAAGGCGTTCTGACCCCATTTAAGGAAGTTGTAACGCTCTCGATTACGCTGAAATTCAATCTCGGTGTTTTTTGCAGCAGCGTCCTGAGAACCGTAATTATCCACCTGTACGGAGTGATCGATGACCAGCTCAGCAGGAGCCAGTGGCTCAATCTTTTGGGGATCACCACCAAGTGCAGCCATGCCATCACGCAGTGCTGCCAGATCAACAACGGCAGGCACACCGGTGAAATCCTGCATCAGCACACGTGCAGGCATGTAAGCGATCTCGTGCTTCGGTTCAGCCTTCTCATTCCAGTTGGCGATAAAGTTAATATCATCAGCAGTAACATTCACACCATCTTCGCGGCGCAGCAGGTTTTCCAGCAGCACTTTCATCGAATAAGGCAGGCGACTTACATCACCAGCGGCACTCAGCTGGTAATATGTGTAGGCCTTGTCGCCGACCTGAAGACTCTGTTTGGCGTTAAAACTGTTACTCATATCATCACTCATGTAGGGCTCCTGTTGCAAAAAAGAAGCCGCAAGCTAGCCATAACAGCCTAATTTCAAAAGCACCACAATAATACGGCATTGCGGATAAATCATGTTCCCCCCATAACCACTGTGTTTTTGCTGTATTCGTTGCTCATCTCACAAGCTAGGGTGCGTGCATGTCCCATGCCTTGTCCACACGCCTGACTTTTGATGATCTACCCACCTGGTTCGCTGAAGGTTGCAAACCTCGGGATGACTGGCGCATTGGCACAGAGCACGAAAAGATTGGCTTCTGCATGGACTCACTCAAACCGATCCCATACACAGGTCAACGCAGCATTAAAGGCCTGCTCGACATGTTGGCAGGCCACGGCTGGGATCCCGTATCTGAAACGGGTAATATTATTGCTCTCAAACGCGGCATGGCTTCCATCACGCTTGAGCCCGGTGGACAGCTCGAACTCTCCGGTGCACCACTGCAAACCATCCATCAAACCTGTCATGAAACCACCGAATACCACAAACTGGTACGCAGTATCTCAGATGAACTGCGCATTGGATTTTTGACCTTAGGCTTTCAACCCAAATGGAGACGTGAAGATATCCCGTGGATGCCAAAAGCCCGCTATGCCGTGATGCGTGATTATATGCCGCGTGTTGGTGATGGTGGTCTGGATATGATGCTTCGCACAACAACGGTGCAGGCCAATCTTGATTTTGCATCGGAAGCTGACATGGCAAAAAAGATGCGCATATCGCTATGCCTGCAACCCTTGGTAACCGCCATGTATGCAGCCAGTCCATTTGAAGAGGGAAAACCGAGTGGTTTCTTATCCCGCAGGGCAGCCTGCTGGCTAGATACCGATCCACATCGCACCGGCATTCTTCAGTGCGCCTTTAATGATGATTTCGGTTTTGAGGCTTATACACAGTGGGCACTGGATGCGCCGATGTATTTTGTCATGCGCGGTGGTGACTATATTGATTGTACCGGCAGCAGTTTTCGGGATTTCAT
>JAJFLF010000080.1 GCA_021772845.1 Mariprofundus sp. | reverse complement strand
AACACCGACTTGAGTAATTTCACATCACTTTTCAAGAGCGCTGTAGATACACCAGCTCAGGCTTCTGCTGACATGGCAAGAGCAGCTGGTGTGATTTGCGATGCATTCATTGAAGCTGCTGCGGCTGCATCAATTGATCTGGAAACAATACTAGCCGGCTTTGGTTCAGCTGGTGATAAAGTCAATACAGGTGCAGGTGGAGCTGCTTTCACAGCCGTCTCCGCCGCAGTACAGGCAAGCATGATGCAGGGCGTAAATTCGTTCCGCACCCGTCTGGCGGTAAAAAAGGTGCAACAACGTTATACAGCTGCGCTCACAGCCTTAGGTGTAACCGGTGCAGAACTTACCCGCTTTAATACAGCGGTAACCGCACTAGGTACGAGCATGTCTGCCAATGAAACACTGTTTGCCAATTATTTCGAAAATCCTGCCACCTTTAATATGAACGAAACGATTGATGTAGCGCATGCAGCTGGCCGTCTGGATAAAACTGTAGGCCCTATCGCCACAGGCATCACACAATGGACTGGTGCGGGTAGCCCTGCCTGGACAAATATTCAACAGGGACTCAACCCTGCCCTGAGTACAGTTAGTGATGCGACCAACTATTCATTTAACTTATCCTTTAACACCTTCTCTACATCGATTGCATCAAGTGGCCCTGAAATTACTGCAATGCGTAATAATATTTCAACAGCAATCGCTGGTGACCTGACTCTCGTTGCCGGACTTACTGCCGGCGGTGTTGGCACCTACCAAAACTTTGGGGGAACAGTGGTCAACTGGCCTATCCCACAAACTGGCTCGGTTAACTTTGTTGCCACCAATGTTATTGCTGGAGGAGCGCTAACGTATACACGCGACACTATCCCGGTTCCTGCCAACATGGGCTGGTTAAACGCCGGCGGATCGCGAACACCCAACTTTGGAACCGGCAATGCCAGCTTTGAAGCCCTTCTCGGCATGCAGGAAGATGTCATGATTGCAGAGTTTTCACGCTTTGATATCTACAATCCGGGCAATGGTACAACCGGTGGTAATCCTACTAACTTGCAGAGACAAGCGGCTCAGACTGCTTTCAAAGCCAACTTAGCCTTTATTGCTGCTGCACTTGGTGGCACAACCGATGGAACCGTTGCACTCACCACCCTGCAAAAACGGGCCATGGTGCTTTCACAACAACAACCAAGCATCAACTAATCGAACCGTTTGACATCAAAAGGGTCGGAATGAATTCCGGCCCTTTTTTTGTTCATACGCATCAGATTATTCATGCCACGATTGAGTGCCGTGACAAAAAATCCGATCTGAAAGATTCTACAATAGCTATCTATATCTTATTCTTAGTAGTATGCGCGCATGCCTTTTGATTTAGCTGTAATTGATCTCGACAACACCCTCTATGCTGCCGATTCCGGTGTGTTTGCGCGCATGGATAAACGCATGACCACCTTTGTGGCCAATGAACTTGACGTGGACCATGAAGAAGCTGATCGGCTACGTGTGAAATACTGGAAAGAGTACGGCACCACACTCAGAGGCATGATGTTACATCACGGCATGGAGGCAGAACCGTTTCTGCATGATGTACATGATATCAATGCGCATGAGATACTGGAAAAAGATGCGGAGCTGGATGCAGCTCTGGCTCGCCTACCTGGACGCAAGGTCATCCACACCAATGGCATCAAAGAACATGCTGAGCGCATCCTTGCAGCCTTGGGTATTCGCCATCACTTTGCAGCTATTTATGATATCCGTTTCAACCAATACCTGCCCAAACCATGCCAACAAACCCTGGCCATGCTGATTAAACAGGAAGGATTTGAGCCGGAACGCACACTGGTTGTTGATGATATGGCAGATAACCTGAAAGTAGCATGTCAGCTTGGCTGCAAAACCGTCTGGATCACCCACGAACCTGATGGTCACTGGGACTATCACATCCCGAAATTCCACCACCTTCCCGACGCCCTAAACATATAAGCCCTCCTTTCTAGCTCCCTCTAGCAGTCAGTCGCGCTCCTGCACATCTCGAAGCGGATTGAAAAGACTTACTTTCCCTCGCTAGCAGGCTGCTAATTTTAGTTGTTTATGGACGGATGAGAGCAACGGAGTATGGCCGACTATAAATAGCTGAGATTGGGGACCCGACAAGGCTGGTGGGTTTGGGGCGGCTTTCTTTAGCTCTTTTTTTGCCGCCAAACAAAGGACAAGAGCTATAGTTCTTTATGCATATATCCCTTAATTGCAGGAGAAGTATCAAGCATCCTATTTTTGCCTGAAACGGTCATTCAGATTAGCATGAAATAATTCCCACATAGCGATGAATCATAAAAAAGCCCCCGGCGTTAACCGAGGGCTTAAGATGAGAGAGGAAAACCTCTATCTTTACTGATTCATGCGTTCAAAGAACTCCGCATTATCTTTGGTTGGGCTTAACTTATCAATCAGGAATTCCATCGCACCCACTGAATTCATTGGAGAAAGAATCTTTCTCAAAATCCACACTTTCTGCAGATCATCAGCCGGTGTGAGAAGCTCTTCTTTACGGGTACCCGATGGCGCAATATCGATCGATGGGAACACACGTTTGTCTGTGAGTTTGCGATCCAATCTAATTTCCATATTACCGGTGCCTTTAAACTCTTCGAAAATCACTTCATCCATCTTCGAACCGGTATCTACCAGCGCAGTAGCAACGATGGTTAATGAACCACCACCCTCAATATTACGTGCCGCACCGAAGAAACGTTTCGGCCTATGCAGAGCATTGGCATCCACACCACCGGTCAAAATCTTGCCGGATGATGGAACAACCGTGTTATAAGCACGCGCCAGGCGGGTAATCGAATCCAGTAGGATGATCACATCTTTACCATGTTCAACCAGACGTTTGGCCTTTTCAATCACCATTTCAGAGACCTGTACGTGACGCTGGGCAGGTTCATCAAAGGTGGATGAAATAACTTCACCCTTCACCGAACGCTTCATATCGGTCACTTCTTCAGGGCGTTCATCAATCAACAACACCATCAACACTGCTTCAGGGTGATTGGCTGCGATCGAATGCGCAATCGACTGCATCATGACTGTTTTACCAGTACGCGGCGGTGCTACAAGAAGTGCACGTTGGCCCTTACCAATAGGGGATACGATATCAATAATGCGACCGGTAATATCTTTCTTGGTCGGATTTTCGATCTCCATATGCAAGCGTTCATCAGGATAGAGCGGCGTAAGATTATCAAACAATACCTTGGTACGCGCAACTTCCGGTGATTCACCATTGCTGGTTTCAACACTCTTGAGCGCAAAATACTTTTCACCTCGACGTGGAGGGCGAATTTCACCCGATACGGTATCACCCTTACGTAGGAAATAACGGCGAATCTGATGCGATGAAACATACACATCATCCGGACCGGACAGATAGTTATCATCGGCTGAACGCAGGAAACCAAAACCATCCGGTAAAATTTCCAACACACCTTCACTGTAAATCGTACCACAGCGCAAACCATGTGCGCGAAGAATGGCTGACACCTGCTCCTGTTTACGCAGACCAGCTACGTTTTCAAGACCATAGGTGTCAGCCAATTCCACCAGTTCCATCGGAGTCTTGGATGAGATCTCTTTCAGGTGCAGTGAAACACCCTGCATTTCATCAGATATTTTTTCTTCCGGCTCATCACGACGACCACGTTGTTTATTACTGTTCTGGTTATTATTGTTGTTATTGCGATCGCCCTTCTTCCAGCGATTTTTGCGCGGCTGCTCTGATGATCCATGCTGATGTTCGTCTTTTGCATGACTGTTATTGCCATCTTTGTGTTGTCTTGGCTCTGCAGATTTCGATGCGTTATCAGCCTGATTAGCCTTTTGCGGCCGGGCTCTACGGCGTGGTTTTGTTTCAGGTTTATCTGTTATCGTTGATTCAGGTTTTTTCTCTTTAGCAACGTCTTTCACAGCTGCTTTAACTACTTCGTTTGGAGATTCATTCGGAGATTCTTGCGATGTTTCATTCACAGATGCTTTTGGAGAAGTCTTTACAGCTTTTTTAACAACGTCTTTTACTGCATCTTTGGCAGCATCTTTAGCATTGGTTTCAACAGCCTCATTCGCTGCCGCTTTGGTTTTAGCAGGCTTTCTTACAGCCCTCTTTTTTACAACCGGCTTATCATCTGAGACTGCATCTTTCGCCACTTTTTCTTTTTTAGCAGCCAATGTCGCAGCTTTTTCAGCTGCCGATTTCGGTGGCCGACCACGGCGACGTGGTTTCACTTCTGCAGCACTATCGGCTGCAGTTGATGCCACCACGTCCTGTGTTGGTTCTGTTGTTTGAGACATAAAAAATACTCCAAGTATTCTAATAACGATACAATGGTGGACAAATTGGCGAAATGGGAGCTGGTAGTTAAAGCTGACAATAAGTCCTGAGGGGAGATCGAAAAACCGGAAGACAACACCGGCAACAGGTGCATTTCTAATTGCAGCGCTTTGCTGTGTCAACTTTATATTCCACCCTGTACAATACGACAGAAGCTCATCTTCACAGCATATGCACGAGTATAGTCGCAAACTTTCGGCATAATAATATGCGCTATCGCAGAATACATATTACAAATATAAATCCACAATCCCCACTACTGCTATAATCTGATTCACAGGCATTGTTTGGCCAGCTTTCAGCCGTTAGCGTTGCCATCTTTAGACGGTAGGTAATCATGGACAAAATCATTATTCAGGGCGGTGCAGCACTTTCCGGCACCATAGAAGCTAGCGGCGCAAAAAATGCAGCGCTTCCGTTGCTTGCCGCCGCAATTCTAGTTGATGGACCAGTAATATATCATCGTATTCCGCATTTACGCGACATTTCAACCATGATGACGCTCTTAGCTTGGCAAGGTGCTGATGTCGCTTACGATGATCAACACTGTCTACATGTCGACACCCGCAATGCCGACAAATCTGAAGCGCCCTATGAGCTGGTAAAGACCATGCGAGCATCATCGCTGGTTCTCGGGCCTCTGCTGGCTCGCTTTGGTCATGCAAAAGTAAGTCTGCCCGGTGGCTGTGCGATTGGAGCACGCCCGATTGACATGCACCTCAAAGGTCTGGAAGCGATGGGGGCAACGATTGAAGTGGAACAAGGTGATATTATCGCCAGGGTTGATGGAAAATTACAGGGTGCGCATATTGTCTTTGATCAGGTTACCGTAACAGGTACTGAAAATCTGATGATGGCTGCTGTTTTGGCTCAAGGTATTACTATACTCGATAACGCCGCCCGCGAACCTGAGATCGTTAATCTGGCTGAATCGCTGCGTGCGCTCGGTGCCAAGATTGATGGCGACGGCAACAATCGCATTGTTATTGAAGGTGTTGATCGCCTGCATGGTGGTGAAATGACTACCATCGCAGACCGTATTGAAGCTGCCACCTATCTTGCGGCAGGACTGATTACCGGCGGTGATGTAACCGTGACAGGTATTGCTCCGGATCTGCTCGAAGCCTTTTTAGCACGCGTCAAAGAAGCTGGATGCATGGTTGAAAGCGGTGATGATTTCATTCGCTGTAAAGCACAGGGGCGCTTGAAAGCAGTGGACATCCACACCCTGCCCCACCCCGGTTTCCCCACCGATTTACAAGCCCAGTTCATGGCTTTAATGACACTGGCAGATGGTACCAGCGTAGTAAAAGAGACCATTTTTGAAAATCGCTTCATGCATGTGCAGGAACTGGCACGCATGGGGGCCGAGATTCGCCTTGATGGCAATACAGCACTGGTATCAGGTATCGAACATCTTTCTGCGGCACCGGTCATGGCAACGGATCTGCGTGCTTCTGCCTCTCTGGTATTGGCAGGCCTGGCAGCAGAAGGTGAAACAGTAATCTCCCGCGTTTATCATATTGACCGTGGATATGAACGAATCGAAGAAAAATTGAGTAAACTTGGTGCACGTATTGAACGGCACAGTGCCAGTGAAAACTGGATGAAGGGAGTACAATCTGATGTCTGATTCCAGACCTTTAACCATTGCTTTATCGAAAGGCCGTATTCTGGAGCAAACGCTGCCGCTATTGCAGGCTGCTGGTCTGAACCCAGCTGAAGATGTGCAAACCACCCGTAAACTGATGGTTGATGGTGATTGCCATGGTGAGAAAGTACGCTTTCTCATTATCCGCGCTGCAGATGTGTGCACCTATGTTGAGCAGGGAGCCGCTGATGTGGGCATTGCAGGCCGTGACTCACTGCTTGAATATCGTCCGCATGTTTATGAACCGCTGGACCTGAAAATTGGCCGCTGCCGTATGTGTGTCTGTGGCCCGAAAGATCTGGTTGAAGCAGGCACGCCTGAGCGCGGTAGCCGCATTCGTGTTGCCACCAAATATGACAAACTGGCTTCGGAATATTTCCTGGCGCATGGTGTACAGGCTGAAATCATTCATCTCTACGGCTCAATGGAGCTGGCACCACTGGTTGGCATGGCAGAGCGCATTGTCGATCTGGTTGAAACCGGTAGCACCTTAAAAGCCAACGGCTTGATCGAAGAGACGACAATGTGTGATATTTCCAGTCGCCTGATTGTAAACCCGGCCAGTTTTGCTACACGCAAGCAGAGCATTCAACCTATCATTGAATCACTGCGTCAGGCTGTAGAACTGACTGAAAGCAAAAAATAACAAACAGTCTAAAAGATAGATAAGGAACAGGGGAAAACACACATGAGTAAAATTCTCAGACTGGACTCACAAAACAGTGAGTTTGCCAAACAACTTGATGATTTACTGTGCCGTGACGCCGATACCGGTGATGATGTACAAGCTCTGGTTGCAGGTATCCTTGCTGATGTAAAAAAACGCGGTAATGCTGCACTGTGTGATTATACTGAACGTTTTGATGGCTGGGCCTGCGATGGTGATTCCATCGAAATCACCCGCGAACGCATGCAACAGGCATGGAATGCAGTATCCGATATGGATCGTGAATCACTGACATTAGCTGCTAACCGCATTCGCGATTATCACCAGCATCAACAACAGGATGACTGGGAATACACCGATGATATTGGCATGACACTGGGTCA
>JAJFLF010000079.1 GCA_021772845.1 Mariprofundus sp. | reverse complement strand
TACATTCGGCGAACAATACCTTGATGAAATGAAACAGCTCGGTATCGCCATCGAGATTGCAGCGACTGAGGGACAAACAGGCACCTGTGTTGTTCTTATCACTGATGATGCGCAACGCACCATGCTCACAAGCCTCGGCATCTCCAGCTCTCTGGATGCAGATGACATCATCGAAACAGAAATTTCCAAAGCAAAATACGTCTATATTGAAGGCTATCTATTTCTGGGTGAGAGCACCAAAGCCGCCGCTCTAAAAGCCATTGAGCTGGCCAAAAAGAACAACGTTAAAGTTGCACTCACCATTTCCGATCCATTTTTAATTGATATATGCCGTGATCAATTCCAGCAGCTCATCGAAGGCCCTGTTGATCTACTGTTCTGTAACGAAGATGAAGCCAAAGCACTAACAGGCAAAGAAGACCCTATCGATTGTGCTCATGCCATCCATCAGCACTGTGAAAATGTAGCACTCACCCTAGGTAAGAAGGGCTCCATCATTATGCATGAAGGCGAAGTACTGCCTGTTGAAGGTGTTGAAGTGGAAGCGATCGACAGCACTGGTGCTGGCGACATGTATGCTGCAGGCGTGCTCTATGGCATCACCAATGGCTTAACGTGGCAGCAAGCTGGTCATTTGGGTTCACACGCTGCAGGCCGCGTGGTTTCACAGCTTGGCGCCCGTCTGCCTAATCCGCTAACCGCTGAAGAAATTAAAGCCCTGTTAGCCTGATTTAAACATATACCGGCACTCCGCGTGGCAGCTGTTTTCTGACTGCCACGCAGGATGCCAATAAGCTTATCGTTTCACCAAACCAATAATAAAAATAAGAACGACCGCGCCTGTTACTGCTGCCATCAATGTGCCTATCATGCCTGCGAATGCAAAACCAAAAAAAACAAATAGGTATTTCCCTACAAAAGCACCGATAACACCTACTACCATATTACCAATCAGACCAAAGCCGTTACCTTTCATTAAATTACCAGCAATCCAGCCTGCCACCGCACCAATCCCCAGAAAGATTAATAAGTCCATTTTCACCTCCAGCTATCATCATCACAACTTTCACCAGCCAGCATAACGCATTCAATGGATATATCTATTGCAATCACTTGATTTGACCCTATAGTGCGGCGCCACTGCATGGGAAACTGTGTAGATTACATACCTTGCTCCGGACGCGCTAAATCGTACCGGGGCGTTCGTAAGTACACCTAGAGGAGCGCCGTTTTGTATTACGAAACTATTTTTATTGTTAACCCTGATATCTCTCAGGAAAACATCGAAGCATTAACCGATGATCTCATCGCTAAAGTCGAAAAAGTCGGTGGCCGCATTGTTAAACGCGAAAACTGGGGCTCACGTCCGTTGGCATATTCCATTGCTAACCGTAAACGTGGCAACTATATCCTTCTCGTTACCGATGGCAGCGCAGAAGCCCTAAAAACTCTGGAACATGCGATCAGTCTTGAAGAACGCATCATCCGCTGCCTGACCACCAAACTTACTGAACTCTCTGACACAGCATCTCCATTGATGCGTCGCGCTCAAGCTGCTGCTAAGCGTGAAGAAGAAGTTGCTGAAGCTGCAGTAGCTGCTGCCGAAGCTCCTGCTGTTGAAGAAGTTGCTGTTGAAGCAGCTACTGAAGAAGCTCCTGCTGCTGCAGAAGCAACAACGGAAAAGGCTGATGGAGCAGAAGCAAGCGCCTGATTTTAACCGTGTCCGAGTTTCGGGCCGGTTAGAAAATCTGCAACAGCGCTGGACGCCTGATGGCTCCCTGTCGCTGACTGCAGAATTGTTTACGACTCGCCCTGTATTAGGACCGGCTCGTAACGATGTTCAGGATGAACAGCCAATGCCACTGCGTTCAAATGGCGACATTGCTCAAACACTGCTGACCTTAGAAGGTCAAAATGTGATGATCGATGGTTGCTTGCGCAGACGATTTTATAGCAAGGACAACAATCCTTGCTGGGGACAGGTAGAAATCTGGGTGGATGCATGCAGGGTTTTATAACAACCCGATTCACCTACGAGATAGACACCGCAGATAGAGAGATTTAGGAGTTAGATATGACTGAAGAAGTAAAAAAAGCAGCACCTGCTGCAGCTGCTGCGACGACTGACCGTCCAGCTCGCCCACAAGGTGATCGTCCACAGCGTCCACAGCGCCCACAGCGCGGTGGTGCTGGCGGCCGTTTTCAGCGCCGTCGTAAGTTCTGCAAATTTTGTGCAGATACAACAATCAACATTGATCACAAAGATCCTGATATGCTGCGCGGTTTCATTACCGAGCGTTACAAGATTCTGCCATCACGTGTGACTGGCACTTGTGCGAAGCACCAACGTTTCTTGACCACTGCGATCAAGCGTGCACGTGTATTGGCTCTGGTTCCATTCACCCCACTGCATCACGATTGATTCAGTTAGGGTCGAAGTTACACACTGACCTGACAGGTTCATGATGCAAGATCTTCCACCTGCCACTCAAACCATGCCAAAGATGGCCAGTTTCATACTGGCACATCGTTTGCCATGTGCAGCCTTAATACTGGTTATGTTGATGAGTGCAGTGTGGTTACCTTTGCTGACTCAGGGGCTCGCTCCCTTCCTGTTATTACTTACTACCATGATCGGGCTGACTATTCACATGTTAGTCCCTGCAGTGGTAGCAGTGGTGACATTTGGCGGCGGATTGATTTTTGCCGCCCATGTAAGTGCCATCACAGCCATCGCAGTCGTGCTGATCACAGGTTTTGCTTTTGTGCCCGGACTGATTGTGTTTGTTGTTTATGGTTTGTTACCCATTCTGGGTGCTTTGTTAATGATGCGGAAAGATGGTGTCAGACAAAGTGCAGAGTGGCTCGCACTAGGCTTAGGTTTGGTGAGCTTAATATCACTTAGCATTGCAGCAATGATGCATGATGTTGGTATTAAAGATTGGGTAAATCAGTTGTTAGCGCCGATGTTTGAAGGTGTAGAGCAACAGATTACGGCGAATGGACAGATACCTGCCGGTGATCACGAGGCGGCTCAAATGCTTGAGCAAGGTCGCCAAATGATGGTAGCTATCTTGCCGGGTTTGATGGCTTTAGGGCTATGGCTCACATGGTGGAGCAATCTTGTATTTGCACGGCATTTTGCCAGCAAATACGATTTTTATCAGGGTGATAACGCGACGTTATTAACGCTGCACTTTGGTAAGCCAATCGCTTATGTGTTTTTGGTTTTGCTGCTTTTGATGAATTTCACTGGCAGTGGTGATTTGCAATATCTAGCCAGTAACGCGGCCATCCTGACCGGTGGCATGTTAGCGATGCAGGGTATTGCAGTTGGACATAGCTGGTTGAAAGCAAAGGGTATGATGCTTTCAATCGCCATGATGTATTTGATGTTATTAATCTGGTCGGTCATGATCATCCCCTTTGTGATCATTGGCCTGCTGGATATTTGGTTTGATTATCGCCGGAAAATTCCGGTAGTTGGAGGATAAAATGCAATTAATTCTTTTGGAACGTGTTGAAGGTTTAGGAAATGTTGGTGATGAAGTGAATGTACGCGCCGGTTATGGCCGTAACTTCCTACTGCCACAGGGCAAAGCTAACATCGCTGATGCTGGCAACCGCAAGACCTTTGAACGTCGTCGCGCACAGCTTGAAGCAAAACAGGCAGACGTTCTGGCTAACGCTAAAACTGAAGCTGAAAAGCTCTCTACACTGAGCTTGGAAGTTATTCGCGCAACTTCAGATGGTACACATCTGTATGGTTCTGTGACCACGCACGAACTGGCTGAACTCATGAATGAAAATGGTCAGAACATTGAGCGTCGTAGCATCTTGCTTGATGAACAGATCAAAACTGTTGGCGTTCATAGCTTCCGCGTACGTCTACATCCTGATGTTACTGCTGAAATCAGCATCAAGGTTGAATCAGAAATACACTGATCGCTGAACAGATCGCATTGAGTCAACCGATTCCCCTCCGTACTGATACGCTCCGAGAGCGTATTCCGCCGCACGCACATGATGCAGAGCGGGCAGTATTGGGGGGAATCATGCTTGACCCTGAAGCACTGGAGCGATTGGAAGGTGGTCTGCAACCTGATCACTTCTATATTGAAGCCAATGCACGTGTGTTTTATGTCATTCTTGAACTCTCTGGCAAAGGTCAGCCTGTTGATGCGCTGACCATTAAAGATCATCTCGAACGTCGGGATGAACTTGTTTCCTGTGGTGGTGAGGCCTATCTGGCTGAACTGGTCACTGCCGTACCAACCTCTGCAAACGTCAAACATTACGCCAGTATTATTCGCGAACGCTATGTACTGCGTGAACTGCTCTCTGTCTGCAGCACTGTCTCTCAAGATGTTTATCAAGAAACAGAGCGTGAAGTAAACGAGCATCTCGATAACGCCGAGAAAAACATTCTCGCTATTGCCGAAACATTCAACCGTTCTCGCCCCGCTTTTGCCAATATGAGCGATCTGATGCTTGAAACTTATAAAGAGCTTGAAGACCGCTACGCCTGTAAAAAAGTTGTTACCGGTATCCCAACCGGTTTTACAGACCTCGATATCCAAACTGCTGGTATGCAGCGTGGTGATTTGGTCATTGTTGCTGGTCGTCCAAGTATGGGAAAAACCGCTTTCTCTATGAATCTGGCTCAAAATGCCGCCATGCGTGGAGATGATGACAACTCTGGTGTTGTAGGTGTGTTTTCTCTGGAAATGTCCAGCCAACAGATCGCCATGCGAATGCTGGCCTGTGAAGCGCGTGTGGATATGTCCAATTTACGCACTGGCCGCTTCTCTGCTGAAGATTGGCGCAAACTTGCCGCTGCCAGTGGTAGTCTGGCTGAATCCAATATCTTTGTCGATGATACCCCGGCCATTTCGGTGATGGAGCTGCGAGCTAAATGTCGTCGTTTAAAGCGTGACAACAAAGGTCTCGATCTGGTCCTGATTGACTATATTCAATTGATGTCCGGTCGTGCTGGTTCAGACAACAGGGCGCAAGAAGTATCTGAAATATCCCGTTCACTAAAAGGTCTGGCAAAGGAGCTGAGTGTTCCTGTCATTGCCCTCTCACAGCTCAACCGCTCACTCGAGCAACGTGCCGACAAACGCCCAATCATGTCTGATCTACGTGAATCCGGTGCAATTGAGCAGGATGCCGATGTGATCATGTTCATCTATCGTGATGAGGTTTATAACAAGAAACCTGAAAATGAAGGTTTAG
>JAJFLF010000078.1 GCA_021772845.1 Mariprofundus sp. | reverse complement strand
GGCCTGCTACTTACACCATCAGCGTTTCCCTCAATATTCTGTAGACCTGCGTATTCTCTTTGCCAAAGGTTGCATACACAGGCAAAGAGATTGCTGTGGTCTCCGGTACAGCTAACAACTCGCCGCTATCCAGATACGGTTGCACCAGTGAACGTGGCAACCATGCCCTGCCACCCATCTGCAATAGCCACTCCAGCCCGAGCCATGCAATATTGATATCGGCTCCCGGCACGGCATAAGATGTAGCTTGATCAGGTAGCCTGCTGCGGAAACTTTCTCCCCAGTCGATATCCACATATTGATCTGTCTCCGAAGAGCTGCATACAGAACGAACTGGCATCAATTCCAGATCAGCGACTTTAGTCGAATAGAAACCGGGATATTTGATCTCTTCCGGCAACACAACACCATCGAGCCTGCCTTCAATCAACATACGTGCTAACTCTTCCCGTCCACCTGTTCTGAGTATCAGGGAGAGATCCCGGTTTTCAGCCAGCGGATGCAACTTCGGCAACAGCCAGGTACGCCAGATAACATCCGATGCGCCAAGCCGAACAGACAACAGGCTCTCTTTCTCCTGCAGTACATCCAGTTTTAACTGGTTCCACTGCTCAATCATCTCTTCAGCCCTTAGTTTGAGACGCTCTCCTGCATCTGAAAGCACCACCCCTTTGCGGCCACGTTCAAACAACTGCACCCCGATCTCACGCTCCAGCTGTCTGATGCGGGAACTCACTGCTGAAGGAGTCAGGTGCAGATACTCAGCTGCTTTGCGCAGTCCGTTATAATCCGCCACAGCAAGAAATGTACGCAGCATATTGATATCCATGTGTTCTCCTATTTAGCACATCCTGTGCGAAACATTTTGCTTTACCGCCTTATGTCCTGTCCACATATTCCTGCCGCGAGGACGTATAAATATTCAAATCAAGGTGTTCAATCATGAGTAAACTAAGAAACCGCAGTAAAATAAATGATTTTCTTGATGATCAGTCAGATACTGAAAAAAAAGAAAAACCCAACAACAAAAATCATTCGTCAGACCAGGATATGGATGAGGAGTGGTTTAACGAGATCGATGATTGTGATGAAATTTTCTCATCATACACAGGAGAAGATTAATGAAAAAAACTGTTTTTCAGATACTGGCTGCAGCCTGCATCAGCGTTGCTTTAAGCGGCATGGCGCTGGCTAATGATGAGGACGTGAACAACGAAGCCTTTGGCGAATACTCCGACACCTATAACCCGTGTGATATGGCTATACCATCTGATGAAGCGGATTTCTCATCCGAGATGCAGGGTGAAGAAGTGATGAACCCATGCGATGCCGAGCCTGCTGATTACCCGGCCACAACATCCGGAGAGAGCTGGTAATCCGTTTTTCAAAGATCATTACGCTCCCGCGTGGTGTATAGATACGGGCTCTATCACAGGGCCCGTATTTTTTCACAAACAACAGTAATACTGACATATTCCCATAACAAACAGGCCGCTTCATTGCCCCATTACTCCAACCCTCATCAATGACATGGGGCAGAGTATGGCGGCTCAATGAAATAAGCCTGCACTCTGCATAAAAACGTAACAATTATTGGCGCATATTACTCTCGGAGATTTCAAATAGGCCACTTGGAAATGAAGCTATTAAAATTCGAGGGGATCAACCATTCCGGCTATAAACTACCAAACGAGGCACATTCCCATGTCACTTTTTCATCATGTCGAAGACTCCGAAAAACTGTGTGAAATATTTTCAAAAGTAATGAACCTCTTTGGTCATGAAATCGTTTCATTTAGCAATGGGCTTAAATACATTGAGCACATGGACTCTGCTGAATATATCTGTCCTATAGCGATATTTACCGACATTGATATGCCAATAATGAATGGGTTCGAGATGATAGAAGAAACCATCAGACATTACCCCAACCGTTTGATTGTAATTCTCTCCTCTCATCGACACAGACCATATGTGAATGAAGCACATATATTTCAGTATGTGGATAAACCGTATTATCCTGAATCTTTGAAAAAGCTTGCCAGCACATTGATTACTAAAAAGCTCTCGCTTGGCCTAAATGCTGATTTATTGAATGCCCTCGAATGCCCAGGCTATGTAAAAACTAAAAATCATTATTGAAAGCAATGAAATATAGGGTTACCTAGTCAAACACCTATGCAAAAATAGCCGCCACAGCATTTGTGAAAAAGGTGCCTAGTTGACTATTCAGCCGGGCCAAAGCGGGCTCCTAGCCGAGATGAAACCGTGCCATCAAACGGCACACCAATGATGCGAATATCGTGATGCTCTTTCAGATCGAGATCGATTAAGTCATACATGGCGATGCGTAACGCCTTCATCGCATTTACGGAATATCACTTTTTATTTCCCAGTCTTGTAGAGTGGTATTACACTCTCCAGCCCGGCTAAATCCGGAAATCAACGTATTGAGGTCTATCATGAGTAGAGTTCTGATTATCGGCGCCGGCGGCGTTGGACGTGTTGTAACACATAAATGTGCGCAGAATGAAGATACATTCTCCGATATCTGGCTAGCCAGTCGCACCAAATCCAAGTGTGATCAAATCGCAACTGAGGTCCGTGAGAAAACCGGCCGCAGAATAGAAACGGCAGCGGTAGATGCCGATAACGTGCCTGAGCTTGTTGCACTGATTAAACAGGTACGCCCATTTATGGTTATCAATGTGGCCCTGCCCTATCAGGATCTGACCATCATGGATGCCTG
>JAJFLF010000077.1 GCA_021772845.1 Mariprofundus sp. | reverse complement strand
TAAACCCTATCAATATGTCTCGATTCGCACTGATATTACGCGTCTGGTAGAGCATGAAGAAGAGGAGTTGATGCATCAGAAGAAGCTTGAACATGCACAGCGTCTGGAGTCTCTAGGTATTCTCGCCGGCGGCATTGCCCACGATTTCAATAACCTGTTAACCTCAATCATGGGCAACGCAGCATTAATTGATAGAACACTTCAAGCTAATGATCCTATCAAGGGTAAGATAGATCGTGTGATCGACTCCTCAGAAAAGGCCGCCAGCCTGTGCAAGCAGATGCTGGCCTATTCAGGTAAAGGACATTTTATTTTGCAGTCCTGTGATATGTCACTACTAGTTGAAGAGATGACGGACTTGCTGCAGGTATCGGTTGATAAAAATGTAAACATCAAATATGAATTGGCTGAAAACTTACCGGCTATTGATGCCGATATGGCACAAATGCATCAGGTAATTGTGAATCTGATTACCAATGCCAATGAGGCTATTGATGGTAAAAAGGGAGTGATTTCTTTTACTACGGGAACTATCTGTGCCAATCAAACGTATCTTGATAAGCTGAATTGTGAAGAGAGTGTGTTGCCAGGTGATTTTGTCTATTTGGAGGTTAGTGATAACGGCTGCGGCATGAGTAAAAAAACGATAGATAGAATATTTGATCCGTTTTTTACAACGAAATTCACCGGCAGGGGCTTAGGCCTGAGTGCGATGCACGGTATTGTAAGAGGGCATCAGGGTGCCATTGAAATTATTTCTGAGCTCAAGCAGGGCACCACATTTAAAGTGCTGCTTCCTGTTTCTGAGCGTACATTGTCAAATACCACTGACATATACGATGCCAGTAAGCCGAAACTGGGTTCTGGAACCGTGTTGATTGTAGATGATGAAGAGACCATTCGTGAAGTGGCCGGGGTCATGTTTAATGATATGGGGTTTGATACATTAACTGCAGAAAATGGGGTTGAGGCTATGAAGCTCTATCCACACCATATGAATGATATCAAGCTGATCCTGCTGGATATGTCGATGCCAGAAATGGATGGAGAAGAAACGTTCCATGAGTTAAAAAAACTCAATCCGAATGTATGTGTGATTTTATCAACTGGATATAACGAACACGAAACCACTGAACGTTTCCGGGGTAAAGGCTTGTCTGGATTTATTCAAAAGCCATATTTACCGGAGGCTCTGGAGAAGGTGGTCTCTGACGCTTTAAATAAAACAGATATTTTAAGCTGAACGGTTTTATGCACGCAATAACCAATACAGTGACAGTTTTAGCTTGCGCTTTGGCACAGGCATTTTAACATCTCTGTTTTCTCGGGAGGGGATATGACAGTTTCAGAAGTGATCGCTGCAATACAGGCTGGTAAAAGTCTGGCAGGAGCAGATTTGTCCGGCTTGGACTTTTCGAATCAGGATTTATCCGGTGCAGATCTGTCCGGTTCAAACCTTTCTAACTGTAATTTCTCTGGTGCCGATCTATCCGGTGCCGACATTCAAGGCGTAAACCTTGAGGGCGCGGTATTAATCAATACTAATCAACAGGGCATTCGCATTGATTTGGATCTATTGCGCGCACGTATCAGTAGTGGCTGGTCTTTAACTGGTGTTGATCTGAGAGGCCTGGATCTATCCGGTCAGGATCTAAGAAATGCCAAACTTGCTGATGCCAATATGCAGGGTTGCGATATGGAGGGCACAGATTTCCGTGGTGCTATCTTGAATGAAGCGAATCTTTCATTCTCCAACGTGCGTGATGCCGACTTCACTGGTGCCAGCCTCAAACGTGTCAACCTGACCCGTGCAGATCGTACTGGTGCTATCATTTCAAAATGGAAATTGAAAAAAGCCTTTATCGCCGGTGATATCGCATACCGTGACTGATCAATCTTCAGGCTCCACCATCTGATTTTATTTCCTGTAATGTTCGTGCGTTTGCTTCGACTCAATGCACCAGTAGTTAATTTCATAGAGTAACAGGGGATATAACCGTATGCATGCAACACTACCACTGTTGGAGAACAGCGACTTTCCTGCCATTTCACGTGGCAAGGTCGATACACTGCAAGTGAATCTGGGCTATCTGTGTAATCAAACCTGCTTGCACTGCCATGTCGATGCAGGACCGCGCCGCAAAGAGATCATGGACAGAGAGACGGTGCAAAGCGTGCTTGATTATTTGCGCGCCAAACAGATAAAAACACTCGATCTGACCGGTGGTGCACCGGAGATGAATCCGCATTTTGTTTACTTGGTGAAAGAGGCCAGTGCGATGGGCGTTCGCATCATTGACCGCTGTAATCTGACTATTCTGGAAGAAGAAGGACATATAGATACTGCTGAATTCTTAGCTGAACATAAAGTCGAAGTGGTCGCGTCATTGCCATGTTATCTCAGTGATAATGTCGATGCCCAGCGTGGTAAAGGTGTGTTTGATAACAGTATCCGGGCAATCCAACGCTTGAATGGACTGGGTTACGGCATAGAGGGTTCAGGTTTAGTTTTAACGCTGGTCTACAATCCACAAGGGCCAAATCTACCACCTTCACAGAGTGAGCTTGAAATTGCCTATAAACGCGAATTACACCTGCGTTTCGGTATT
>JAJFLF010000076.1 GCA_021772845.1 Mariprofundus sp. | reverse complement strand
AATGACGGGCGACAGCAATAGGCCAAAGAAGGGGTAGAGAATACCTGCAGCGATTGGGACTCCGGCGGAGTTGTAGACGAAGGCAAAGAATAGATTCTGGCGAATATTTTTCATGGTGGCTCGGGATAGTCGGCGGGCACGTGCAATGCCATTCAAATCACCTTTAATCAGGGTAAGGCCTGCAGACTCCATCGCAACATCGGTGCCCGTGCCCATAGCGATGCCAACATGGCCTTGAGCCAACGCAGGAGCATCGTTAATGCCGTCTCCAGCCATGGCAACGATATGACCTTTATCCTGTAGTTGTTTGATCACAGCAGCCTTTTGATCGGGCAATACTTCTGCTTCGAACTGTTTGATGCCCAGTCTAGTAGCAACAGCTGCAGCCGTATGGTGATTATCACCAGTCAGCATCACCACTTCTATGCCCTCATCATGCAAGGCCTGAATCGCTTCCGGTGTTGAAGCTTTGATGGGATCAGAGACACCAATCAAACCGGCAAGCTCACCATTCACGGCCAAATAGATCACGGTCTCAGCACCCTGCTGATGTTTTTCAACCAAGGCCGTAACAGATGCTATCCCAATATCATCATCCAACATCAGTTGAGCATTACCAAGCAGGATGGTTTGACCCGCTAATGTGGCACGCACACCTTTACCAACCACCGCACTGAAATCCTCAATCGATTCCAATACCAGCTCTCGATCCTGGGCTGCGCCAACAATGGCTGCGGCCAAGGGATGTTCGCTGGCTTTCTCCAGACTGGCGGCCAGTACTAGCAGCCTCTCTTCATTCATATCACCGACAGAATGAACAGTAGTCAAACTCGGTTTACCTTCGGTCAGGGTGCCTGTTTTATCGACAACCAGCGTGGTAACTTTTTCCAGGGTCTCCAACACTTCGGCATTTTTAATCAGAATACCCGCTGTCGCACCACGGCCTGTGCCCACCATAATAGAGATAGGTGTGGCCAGACCCAAAGCGCAGGGGCAGGCGATCAGCAATACACTCATCATGGTGGTGAATGCATAGACAGATGATGGTTCAGGACCGAAGAACCACCAGATCGAGAATGTCAGCAGCGCAATACAGATAATTGCAGCGACAAAGATGCTGGCAACACGATCTGCAAGCTTGGCAATGGATGGTTTACTGGCCTGAGCGATGCGTACGGTATCAATGATATGTGCCAACACCGTATCGTGGCCAACCTGTTCGGCCTGAATCAATAAAGAACCCGTGCCATTGATGGTGCCGCCAATCAGACTATCGCCAACACTTTTGAGTACAGGCATCGACTCACCGGAAATAATGGATTCATCAAGTGCGCTTTGTCCTTCGGTGACAGATCCATCAACGGGTACTTTTTCACCCGGACGCACACGCAGGATATCGCCTACCCGCACTTGCGAAATTGGAATATCCATTTCGATGGTCGAATCACCGCTTTCACGCACCAAGCGTGCATCTCTGGCCTGTAGCCCACAGAGCAGGCGAATCGCTTCGCCGGTTTTGCCTTTGGCGCGTGCTTCCAGCCACTGGCCCAGATTAATCAGAGCTAAAATTATCAGAGCAGCTTCAAAATAGGTGTGACGGGCGGTTTCAACGATCAAATCAGGATTGATAACCAATACGGTTGAATAACACCAGGCGGAAGCCGTACCAAGACCAATGAGTGTATCCATGCTGCCGCTGCGATATTTCAGGCTGCGATACATGCCGTGATAATAATCAAAACCGGTGGCAAGCATGATGACAGCAGTCACCAGGGCGATGACTATCCAGAAACTGGTATGATCAGCTGTGATTGCAGGTAACAGGCCGGACATATTGGCCGCCATCAGTCCAAAACCGGCTACACCTGCGACCAGCACCTGCAGTAGCCGTTTTTTGCTTTCCGAATCTTGCTCTTCTGTTGATTCGGGCAGAGCACCTGGATCATCGGATGCAGAGAGACGTCTTGCTTCTCTGCCTGTATCCGCGATGGCCGCAATCACCGCACCACTGAGTTCATTCAGGCGGGAGGAGTGATCCGCATCGGCAATGATGATGGCTGTGTGATCAGCCAGACTTACACTGGCTTGGACCACCCCATCCACACTATCAATGGCTGCTTCAACTTTACCGATACAGCCAGCACAGCGCATATCGCTAACCGACAGACGAATAACCAGCTGTTCATTCATGATTAGAGCTTAAGCCCTAGTGTTACTATCAATAATGAGAGAACACATAGGTCGAACCGTCTTTATCCAGGGCCAGCACATCATAGCCTTTAGGCTCCTGACCTTTCTTCTGCATACCCGGTGATTGCATTGGCATACCCGGCGCTGTCAGACCAATGATGTCCGGTTTCTCGTTCAACAAACGTTGCACATCGGCAGCAGGCACATGCCCTTCAATCAGATAACCACCAATCACACCGGTGTGACAGGATGCCAGTTTTTCCGGCATGCCAAGCGTTCTTTTGATCTCATCCATATTATCGTGTGTCTTTTCAACAACCGTAAACCCGTTTTCCTTCAGATGAGCACCCCATTCCGAACAGCAGTCACAGTTTGGTGATTTATGCATCACTACTTCAGTTGCATCACCTTCATTGATTTTGGCCACAAACAATCCAATACAGATCATCAAAATGGCAGCACCACCAACTTTTATCGCATTCATTATAAACTCCTCTACTTAAAGCACGTACTATAACAGTTAGGTAAGCTCTGACTATTCAGAGTATCCCTGACTATTTTGATTACTTATCGTGTGGATAAATCACTCCACCAAAGTGTTTCTGTCCATCGGATGTTTTAAACAACACCATCAACTGATGTTTACCAGCATGTGCCAAATCATAACCTGCCATATACCAAACGCCCATTCTCATCATCATTTTCGATTCGGATTTACCATTTTTATGGCCCACTTTTGAATTGACCATCAAGTCACTCAAAGCTTTGCCATCTTTTTCAATTCTCACCATAAAGTTATGATCACCACCATGCTGCATACCTTCAGTCGGTTTCATGACATGAAAACTGACATCGTAGCCATCAATATTCCGTTTGACTAAAAACATAGCTGAGATGTCATCCGCATGGTTGTTTTGCATCTCACTATGCAGGTCACCATAGATATGCGTCGCATCTCTATGTGTGCTCATAGCATGGTCACTGGCCAGCGCAGTCAACGCGGTAGTCATCAACATCAAAGCTGTCATGATTAATATTACCTGTTTCACTGCTCTTCTCCTTGCATGCTTTCACCACTCTTTTCCTGCCATTGCAGTACCAATCCATACACCACCGGAAGCACCAGTAGGCTAAGTATTGTAGCTGTAAACATACCGCCGATCATGGGAGCTGCGATCCGCTTCAT
>JAJFLF010000075.1 GCA_021772845.1 Mariprofundus sp. | reverse complement strand
CACCACTGGGCAACATTTTCTCGATAGTAAAACCAGTGCCCTGCCCTGCCCGCAAAGGCAATTTTGCTTGATCGACAATATATCGCGTTTCAGCTTGTACCGATGAGATACCTGCGAATAACGCAAGAAGGATCAACAAGGATTTCATAAATGTCTCCATAAGTAACAACGAGCCTAGTATAATATCACGAACTCTCGAACACTTAATATATTTTATCAACATGCTGGGGCAAAAGCCGACATTCATTGAATAATTTACTTGATAGCATCAAAAATGTGACCTACTATCCGCAGGTCAGGGGTCTATAAGGGGAGTTCTTCCATGTGCAGATTAAGATTTTTTCTACTTGCTTTACTATTTTCGGTGTCATCCTGCAGCACTGTTGATGCAATCTTTGGCCCTGAAGAGCCTGAAGTAGCTGTCCCTGCCAGCAAAGAAAAGGTTGCCTCTGAAAACAACCAGTTAGAAACAGAAATATCTGCCTTGCGTAGCTCTTTACGCCAACTCAAAACAGATATTGCCCGCAAGAAGGTTGAGAAAACCCGCAAGCTTGAAACCCTGAGAACACAACAAGCCACTGTGCAAAAAGCAAAGAAAGCAATCCCTACAGACCGCTTATGGGTTACTGTTTCATTTCGTTCGGGATATATGGAGCTCACAGCAGATTCGAGCAAAGCATTGAAACGACTGGCTGCCAAATTCTTATCTAAAGAACGCCAACAAACGATTGAAGTACGTGGTTATACTGATGACGAACCTATCGGTGGTTATGCCCGCAGCCGACACACTCCACGCCATCCGTACAAAACCAATCTGGCACTAAGTCAGGCACGTGCAGATAATGTCGCAGGTGCACTGATTAGCGCAGGATTATCAGATAACATTGTGAAAGCAACGGGCTTCGGTGCAACAGACTATGCTGCCGATAACAGAACAGATGCTGGACGGCAGAAAAATCGCCGTGCAGAAATTCATCTGGTTAGCCGTTAAAAAAACTGCTTCATAAAACAGCCCTGTGAAAACCGGGCTGTTTTTTTTTACCTGCCGGAAGATCATTGCATGAGCGCCAGTCTGAAAAGCATCACCAACAGATGCATAGGGGAAAAACATGTCAGAAGATAAACTTATAAGTAGCAACAATGGCTTGGGGTTCCCATTGATTATTGCCATCACAGCACTCATCCTTTCTCTGACCTCCGGCATCGTCAATTACAGACAAAACAACCTCTCTAACCTTGAAAGTAGCCTGAGAGATACACGCGATCAGTTACAACTTGCCAAAAATGACATTACTGACATTCGAATGAATACCGTTCAGCAGCTTGTTGATGCGGAGTTCGCGCTCAACAATCAGGCTGAGTTAAAGCATGAGAATGAAAAACTGACTGGAAAACTTAAAGAATCAAAAATTCGCATGGGCGAACTAGAAAGACAAATCAAACGCATGGACCACAGAATAAGCAAGCAGTCATACGCATTAAAAGCAGCAAAAAGAAAAGCTGCCGCATCCCCTGCACAAAAGAAAAAAGTTACCAAAACCACCCCTTCGGCAGCCAAGAGCGGAGCAAGCAATGCCTCTGCCAGCGTAGATATCTACATGAAGAACATGAGCTCTGCATTGCAAAGCAGCATTATCAATACAGTCAAAGAAAAAGGATTCAAACCATCATTTCCGAAACTGCTCGAATCCATGGATCTCAGCAAAAAAACAACGGTATTTTATTATAATACAGCATATAAAGAGGTTGCACGCAGCCTGGCCAACGCATTTATGGCGAGCAATAACGGTGAAGTTATTTTAAGAAAAGGCGTGAGCTCCTACGCTGCAAACAAGATCATTGTTCACCTGATTGGGCAATAACAGGGTAAAGCCCTCCATCTGCTGACCGTAAGGGTCATTAACTTAGATGCGGTGAAACAATCTGGCTTAGTGCGTTGATATGCGCATCATCATCATTTAAGGCTGGAATATAGCGATACTGATGCCCACCCGCCTCAAGAAAATAATCCCGGTTTTCCATGGCCACCTCTTCAATGGTTTCCAGACAATCGGCTGAAAATCCCGGACAAATAACATCTACCGATTTCACACCATCCTGGCCCCACTGTTTTAGCGTTGCATCGGTATATGGCTGCATCCACGGCTCACGTCCAAATCGCGACTGAAATGCGACTTGAGCCCTCTCTTCATCCAAACTAAGCTGCTCACGCAGCAGGCGTGCTGTTTTTTTACAATGGCAGGGATAAGGATCCCCATTTTTAAAATAACGCTCAGGAATACCGTGATAGCTCATCAGCAACCGCTCAGGTTCACCGTGTTGCTGCCAATATTGCCGAACACTCTGATTCAAGGCTTCAATATAGGCAGGATGATCATGATAAGAGTCGATCACATGAAGCTCTGGAACGCGTCGCCATGTCTTTAGGACATTGGCTACAGCATCAAATGTGGATGCTGTAGTGGTCGCTGAGTATTGTGGGTATAGTGGTAAAACAATGATTTTCTGACAGTTTTTTTCACGCAAGGCTTCAAGCCCTGCTTTGATGGATGGATTACCATAACGCATCGCAAGCTCGACATGCACATGATCTCCAAATGCATCAGACAAACTATGATCGAGTTTATCACGCTGCTTTTTACTAATCGCCAGCAATGGGGAGCCCTCAGTTGTCCACACTTTACGATAAGCTGCTGCCGATTTGGCAGGACGCACATTCAGGATCACACCATTAAGTACCAGCCACCACAGCCAGCGTGGCTGCTCTACTACACGCGGATCCCAGAGAAACTCTTTCAGATACGACCGCACTGCTTTTGTAGTAGGCGCATCCGGTGTGCCAAGATTGGTTAACAGAATACCTGTGCATACAGGCGTTTCATGATCATAATCGGATTGTGCATTAAAACTCATTGTTACCCCTTAAACCCGTCGCATCTCAGTGACGCACACTAAAGTCATTCAGTATCTTTGTTAAAACAAGCGGCGAAACTGTAACCGATTCGACATTCGCTCCTGCTGGACCATGACTCAACCAGGCTTGCATGCTTTTTATTTGCATCGCATCACCACAGATACAACTCTCCACACTTCCATCTGGCATATTTTTCACCCAGCCATGAATGCCAAGCTCTTGCGCTTTAAGGCGCGTATAATAACGAAACCCCACACCCTGAACACGACCATGCACATGGGCTAGCAAACAGATATATTGCATCAGGCTTCAGGCCGCAGAACGGTATCGGATATCGCCGCAGATAGCTGCGGATAGTCGGTTGAATAATGCAAACCGCGGGACTCATGGCGCTGCTGTGCACTATGCACAATTAACTCGGCCATCAGGGCAATATTACGCAATTCCAACAAATCCTGACTCACCGGATGTTTCCAATAATAGGAGGCAATCTCATCCTGAATAATACGCAAACGACGGCTTGCGCGGCTCAGTCGTTCAACAGAGCGAACAATACCAACATAATTTGACATGGTAGCCCGTATTTCATCCCAGTTCTGTTTGATCTGGATACGTTCGGTTTCCGGCACAATACCTGAGTCATCCCAGTCAGGAATGCGAGAGGCCGGAGGCGCTGCTTGCTTGAGCACATCAGCAGCACAGCAATCAGCCATAACCAGACATTCCAATAATGAATTGCTGGCCAGTCGATTCGCACCATGCAAACCTGTGCAGGCTGTTTCTCCAATCGCATAAAGCCCTTCGAGACTGGTTTTTCCATCCCCATCAGCTTGAATGCCACCACAAATATAATGTGCCGCCGGCACCACCGGAATAGGCTCCTGCGTCAAATCCAAACCCAATTCTAGAAGTCGCCCATGAATATTACGGAAATGATCCAGAATAAGCGTCGAACCAATCGGGCGGGCATCAACATACATACAGTCAACACCCTGCTTTTTCATCTCATGATCAATAGCACGTGCAACGATATCACGTGGCGCCAGCTCTCCCCGCTCATCATAATCAAACAGAAAACGGCGCCCTTTCGCATCCACGACATGAGCACCCTCACCGCGCAACGCCTCAGAAAGCAACATATTGGAGCCCTCCCGATGAAACAGACAGGTGGGATGAAACTGGATAAATTCCAGATTCATCACCGTACAGCCCGCACGCCACGCCATCGCTATACCATCGCCTGTAGCAGCATGCGGATTGGAGGTATAAAGATAGACCTTACCTGCACCACCACTGGCCAAAATAGTCTGTTGGGCAGAAATTGTAACCACCTCACCATGCGGATTCAGTACATAAGCACCCACACAGCGTTTTTGACCAGCATCTGTTGATGCTGTCGTTACCAAATCAATTGCCGTATGTTCTTCAAGCCGTGTAACATTGGCATGCGGAGCAACCTGCGCCAGCAGCGCTTCACTAATGGCTCGGCCAGTCGCATCCTGAACATGGGCAACACGTCTGCTACTGTGCCCACCCTCCTGGGTCAGATGTAATGCACCATTTTTCTCATCAAACGCAGTGCCAATCTCAATTAACTCTTCAATAATCTCACGACCATGCCGGACAGTGGCGCGCACCACATCCTCATGGCACAACCCCACACCAGCTGCCAACGTGTCTTGCACATGCGATTCTAAAGAATCACTATCTGACATCACTCCGGCTATGCCACCCTGCGCATTCCAGGTGCTGGAATCTTTGAATCTACCTTTATTCACCAGCAGCACTTGCCCATGTGCGGCAAGCCGATTGGCGGCCAACAGGCCTGCTGCACCGCTACCAATGATCAGATAATCAGCATGAAGTTGTTTACAGTCAGATGATGATTGACCCATAGACACTGGTTTATCCTGCGGGAACAATTTTTCCCTTTTTGATACTAAAAATATCCAACTGTTTTTGCCCGACACCCGTGGCATCAAACAGTACGTGACCGGTCATAGCGGGAAAACCATCCGGATCGCGCAACTCACGATACAATGCTTGTTTCTCCAGCCCCAGACGACTTGTCATCATCGTCGCAATACGCATCGTATCATATGCAAGACTCATTAATTGAGATGTTTTTTTATCCCCCCAAACGTTGCGATGGGCCAGATTAAACTGCCGAATGACAGGATCTTCATGATTCATTTTTTGCGACAGATTTGAGGTGGCAAAACGTGCACGTGATAAATATCGCCCCCGGTCATCCAGCAAATGTCCATCTTGCCAGCGACTGCTGCCATACAACGGAATTCCTGAAATATCAGCATACGCCAACTGTCCAGCCAACAAAGCAACCTGCTTACCATTCAATGCCAAATAGATCGCATCAAAATTTACCGGGGTACGAAACTCCATATCCATCTCGGGCAGAAACACATTTAACTCTTCATCCAGTGCAGCCAGCAGTACATCATCATCAGTTTCTAAACGCAGCTGATTTAAAATGCCACGATAATCCAGTGTGCCAGGCTCCATTTGTAAAGCTTTGACTACTTCACCGCCAAGCGATTCAAATGAAGCAACAAACATATCCGCTTCTTTCTGGCTTTCACCCTCAGCTGCAATCACAACCATCCGTTTAACATCATGTTTCCACGCATAATTGGCCATCACATTAATCTGGGCCAATGGTGAAAGTGTATGTACAAACAGTGCCCGTGATTTATGTGCCAGATGGGTTCTGCCGGTCAGGCTAATCACAGGAATGCCGGATCTGAGATAAGGTGCAATAGCTTCTGTCGTTTCAGCCAACAGAGGCCCAACAATCATATTGACCGATTCACCGGCCAGCTGGCGATAGGCTTTGACTGCCATAGCTCCGTCTGAACCGGTATCTTCTACGCGCAGGGTAATATATTTATCAAATTCAAGTGCGGCCAAAGCCATGCGTATACCACGTAGTGCTTGCTCTCCAAAACGCGCATA